>DAIETC010000250.1 GCA_027345905.1 Kineosporiaceae bacterium
GCGGACGAAGCCGCACGTGAACGTTGGGACGATCGGGCACGTGGACCACGGGAAGACGACGGTGCCGGCCGCTCGAGGAGGTCCCCGCACGTGACGTACGTCATCGCCCAGCCCTGTGTCGACCTCAAGGACAAGGCGTGCATCGAGGAGTGTCCGGTCGACTGCATCTATGAGGGCCAGCGGTCGCTGTACATCCACCCCGACGAGTGCGTGGACTGCGGCGCCTGCGAACCCGTGTGCCCCGTCGAGGCCATCTACTACGAGGACGACACCCCCGAGCAGTGGAAGGAGTACTACACGGCCAACGTGGAGTTCTTCGACGACCTGGGCTCGCCCGGGGGCGCCGCCAAGCTCGGGGTGATCCCCAAGGACCACCCGATCATCGCGGCCCTGCCACCGCAGGAGCACTGATCCAGCTCCCCGACTTCCCCTGGGACAGCCTCGGACCGGCCGCCGCAACGGCGCGCCGGCACCCCGAGGGCATCGTCGACCTGTCGGTCGGCACGCCGGTCGACCCGACCCCGGACGTCGTCCAGCGGGCGCTGCGGGCCGCCTCCGACGCGCACGGGTACCCGCTCACCTGGGGCACGGCGGCACTGCGCGAGAGCGTCGCGTCGTGGTTCGCCCGCCGCCGCGGTGTGCCCGACGTCGACCCCGACGGGGTGCTGCCCACGGTGGGGTCCAAGGAGCTCGTGGCGTGGCTGCCGACCTTGTTGGGGCTGGGCCGCGGTGACGTCGTCGTCCACCCGCAGGTGGCCTACCCGACGTACGACATCGGGGCGCGAATCGCTTCTGCCACACCGGTTGCGGCCGACGGGACGGCGCAGGTCGGGCCCGGCCGGGTCGGCCTGGTGTGGGTCAACTCCCCGTCCAACCCGACCGGGCGGGTGCTGCCCGTCGAGCACCTGGCCAAGGTGGTCGCCTGGGCACGCGGGCGCGGCGCCGTGGTGGCCAGCGACGAGTGCTACGCCGAGCTCGGCTGGGACGACCAGCCGGTGCCGAGCATCCTGGACCCCGCGGTGTGCGGCGGGTCGCACGAGGGCCTGCTGGCGGTGTACTCCCTGAGCAAGCAGTCCTCGATGGCCGGCTACCGGGCCGCCTTCGTGGCGGGCGACCCGGCGCTCGTGCAGCGGCTGTTGGCGGTGCGCAAGCACGCCGGGATGATCGTGCCGTGGCCCGTGCAGCAGGCCATGCGCGCAGCCCTCGCGGACGACGAGCACGTCGCCGAGCAGAAGGCGCGGTACGCCGGACGCCGGGCGGCACTCTTGCCTGCCCTGGGCCGGTTCGGGCTGCGCATCGACGACTCACAAGCGGGCCTGTACCTGTGGGCGAGCGCCGACGAGCCGGCGTCCGAGACCGTCGACCGGTTGGCCGCGCTCGGGGTGCTGGTCGCGCCAGGCAGCTTCTACGGGCCGGGCGGCGCCGCGCACGTGCGCGTCGCGCTGACCGCTAGCGACGAGCGGGTGGCTGCTGCTGCCCAGCGCCTGGTGAGCGCCGGCCCGGCGTGATCAACGTCACGTTCAGCCGGTGGAGCGTCATCGCGTTGGGCAGCCTCACGCCGGGCAGGTAGCGTCGGGAGTGCGCCCAGCCCCCGGAACGTGCGGGGTGACCACCGAACGAGGAGCTGAGATGGCCGACGACGCGACGCTGCAGCACCCGGGCGGAACCCTGACCCTTCCCGTGGTGCAGGCGAGCGAGGGCACCGGTGCGTTCGACATCTCACCGTTGCTGCAGCAGACGGGGCACGTCACGCTCGACCCGGGTTTCATGAACACCGCGGCGTGTCGCTCGGCGATCACGTTCATCGACGGCGACGCGGGAATCCTGCGCTACCGGGGGTACCCCATCGAGCAGCTGGCCGAGCAGTCCAGCTTCCTGGAGACGTCGTACCTGCTCATCTACGGTGAGCTGCCGACCGCGGACGAGCTGAGCGCCTTCACGCGGCTGATCAGCCGGCACACGATGCTGCACGAGGACCTCAAGCGGTTCTTCGACGGGTTCCCGCGCGACGCGCACCCGATGCCGGTGCTGTCCAGCGCGGTCAGCGCGCTGTCGACGTTCTACCAGGACAGCCTGAGCATCCGCGACCACGAGCAGATCGAGCTGTCCACGGTGCGGTTGCTCGCCAAGCTGCCGACGATCGCCGCATACGCCTACAAGAAGAGCATCGGCCAACCGTTCCTGTACCCGGACAACAGCCAGAGCCTGGTCGAGAACTTCCTGCGCATGACGTTCGGCTTCCCCGCCGAGCCATACGAGGTCGACCCGGTCATGGCGAAAGCCCTCGACCAGCTGTTCATCCTGCACGCCGACCACGAGCAGAACTGCTCGACATCCACGGTGCGCCTGGTGGGCTCGGGGCAGGCCAACCTGTTCGCCTCGGTGTCGGCCGGCATCCATGCGCTGTCCGGGCCCCTGCACGGCGGCGCGAACTCGGCGGTGCTGGACATGCTCGACGACATCCGGCGCAGCGACGACGACGTCGACACGTTCGTGCAGCGGGTGAAGAACAAGGAGCAGGGCGTACGCCTGATGGGGTTCGGGCACCGGGTCTACAAGCACTACGACCCGCGCGCGGCCATCGTGAAGAAGACCGCGGACCAGGTCCTCGAGCAGCTTGGGGTCCACGACGAGCTGCTGGAGATCGCCCTGCGGCTGGAGCAGATCGCCCTCGCCGACGACTACTTCGTCTCGCGCAAGCTGTACCCGAACGTCGACTTCTACACCGGCCTGATCTACAAGGCCATGGGCTTCCCGACCCGGATGTTCACCGTGCTGTTCGCCATCGGTCGCCTGCCGGGCTGGATCGCGCAGTGGCGCGAGATGATCGCCGACCCCGAGACGAAGATCGGCCGCCCGCGCCAGCTGTACGTCGGCCCCACGACCCGCGACTACGTTCCCACCGCTGACCGCTGAGCCCGCGACCTGCTGCTGGTGCGCGCGTATTCGCCTGCTCCGGTGGGTGCAGCCATGGGTGCAGCCAAACCGCTGCGATCACGGCACTTTGGCTGCACCCACGGCTGCACCGATGCATCAGCCGCCGACCGCTGACCCCCGTCAAACCCGGTGACCAACGACTGAGGTGCGCTCAGGCGGGGGTGGTGTCGGTGAACAGCACGACGACCTCGCCGCTGCCCTTGGCGGGCACGCCGGGCCCGGCCGCCGGCGTCCAACCCTGGTCGCGCCCGGCGCGCGACCAGACCTGCCCGTCGACGTAGACGCGGGCCACACCGAGCTGGTCGGCGCGGGCGACGGACCACTGGGCGAACGCCCAGGCGGGTGCGCCCGCGCCCGTCCGGACCCGCACCCCGGCGCGCCCGGCCAGCGCGGTGGCGGGGTGCGGTGGCTGGTCGCGGACCATCGCCTCGCTGAGCCGTCCCGGTCCGGCGCTGCCCGCGGGCCGGTGGCTGGGATCCAGCGCGCAGGTCAAGGCGGCCGGTGAGTAGCCCGTGAGCGCCGAGGCCAGGGCGCGGGCCTGCGGCTCGTGCTGGGCGTAGGCCTGCGGATAGCCGCTGTGCTGCACCTGTTGAGCAACCGCAGTGATCGACATCGACCCGTAGCCCTTGATCTTGACCAGGGCGTCGTAGAACGCGTTCGCCGAGTGCACCGGGTCGAGCACCTGCGCCCGCGTGCCCCAGCCCTGCGAGGGCCGCTGCTGGAACAGCCCGAGCGAGTCCAGGTCGCCGTAGGCGAGGTTGACCAGCTTGGACTCCTGCATGGCGGTGGCGATGGCGATCGTGGCCGCGCGCGGGGGCAGCCCACGGCGGACGGCGACACCGGCGATCGTTGCGGCGTTCGCCGTCTGCTCCGGGCTGAGCACCACGCTGAGGTTGTTCGCCGTCGTCGTGCACGCGACCGGGGTCACGGGGGCCAGTGCGTCGCGCAGCGAGAACGCCAGAGTGATGACGACGCCGAGGACGACGGCGGTCACGATGGCGCGGCGCACGAGGAACCAGCGCCTGCGCGGACCTACGGGCAACGAACGCACCGCCGCTCAGTCGTTCGCGTGCAGGGCGCTGTTCAGCTCGACGCTGACCCCCGGACGCGCCACCGCCTCGACCGCGCCGCTCACGGAGTTGCGGCGCAGCAGCAGGTTGTCGCGGCCGGAGAGCTCGGCGGCCTTCAGCACCGAGCCCGAGGTGAGGCCGGCATGCTCGCCGACCACACTCACCTTGGTGCCGGCCGTCACGTAGAGCCCGGCCTCGACCACGCAGTCGTTACCCAGGCTGATCCCGATGCCACTGTTGGCCCCGAGCAGGCAACGCTCCCCGATCGACACGACGTTGGTGCCGCCGCCGCTGAGGGTGCCCAGGATGGACGCGCCCCCGCCGACGTCCGAGCCGTCGCCCACCACCACTCCGGCCACGATCCGGCCCTCGACCATCGAGGTGCCGAGGGTGCCGGCGTTGAAGTTCACGAACCCCTCGTGCATCACCGTGGTGCCGGCCGCCAGGTGCGCGCCCAGCCGCACCCGGTCGGCGTCGGCGATGCGCACCCCCGCAGGCACCACGTAGTCGGTCATCCGCGGGAACTTGTCGACCCCGAAGACCTGCACTCGCCCGTGCGCGCTCATCAGGCGCAGCCGGGTGGCCTCGAAGTCCTCGACCGCGCACGGCCCGAGGTTGGTCCAGACCACGTTGTTGAGCACCCCGAACAGGCCGTCCAGGTTCAGCCCGTGCGGACGCACCAGGCGGTGCGAGAGCAGGTGCAGGCGCAGGTAGGCGTCCGCCGGGTCGGCGGGGGCGGCGTCCAGGTCGATGACCGTGCGCACGACCCGCAGCTGCACGCCCCGCGCCGGGTCGTCACCGGCCAGGACCGCCAGGTCGGCGGGGACGTCGTACGGGCCGTCCGCCGTCGGTGCCGGGCCCAGCTCGGGCGAGGGGTACCAGACATCGAGCACCCTCCCGCTGCCGGTGATGGTGGCGAGGCCGAGGCCCCAGGCTGGTCGCTGATGCGTCACCGGGTCAGTTTAGGCGGGCCGGCGCTAGGGTCAGTTCGTGGCCGCACCGACCCTGGACCTGTCGCTCGACGTGGTGGAACTGACCAGGCAGCTGTGCGACATCGAGTCAGTCAGCGGACACGAGGGGCCGCTCGCCGACGCCATCGAGGCGGCCCTGCGTCCGCTGGCGCACCTGCAGGTGCTGCGCGACGGGGACGCCGTGGTGGCGCGCACGGCGCTCGGACGCCCCGAGCGGGTGCTGCTCGCCGGGCACATCGACACCGTGCCGCTCGCGGCGACCCCGAACCTGCCCACGTGGGTCCAGGACGGCCTCGTCTACGGGCGTGGCACGGTCGACATGAAGGGCGGCGTCGCGGTGCAGCTCGCGCTCGCCGCCGGTGTGTGCGCCCCGACGCGGGACGTGACGTACGTCTTCTACGACGGCGAGGAGGTCGAGTCGGCGCGCAACGGCCTGGGCCGCCTGGCGCGGGGCCACCCGCAGTGGCTGCAGGCCGGTTTCGCCGTGTTGCTCGAACCCACTGGTGGCAACGTCGAGGGGGGCTGCAACGGCACCATCCGTGTGGACGTGACCGCCCGCGGGGTCGCGGCGCACTCGGCCAGGGCCTGGATGGGCCGCAACGCGATCCATGAGGCGGTCACGATCCTGGGCCGGCTCACGGCGTACGACCCGCAGGAGGTGGACGTCGACGGGCTGGTCTATCGCGAGAGCCTGAACGCCGTGGGCATCGCCGGGGGAGTTGCCGGCAACGTGATCCCGGACCACTGCGTCGTCAGCGTCAACTACCGGTTCGCCCCGAGCAAGAGCATCGAGGACGCGCAAGCGCACCTGTGCGAGCTGTTCACCGGCTACGACGTGCAGGTCACGGACGCCGCCGCGGGAGCCCGGCCGGGGCTGGACCTTCCTGCCGCCCAGGACTTCGTGCGCATGATCGGGCGCGAGCCGGCGCCCAAGTACGGCTGGACCGACGTCGCGCGGTTCAGCGCCCTCGGCGTGCCGGCGGTGAACTACGGCCCGGGTGACCCGACCGGCGCGCACAGTGACCACGAGCACGTCGATCCCGCACAGGTCCGCGAGTGCGAGCAGCGGCTGCGCGCCTGGCTGACTGACGCCGGCACGACCGCGGAGCCCGTCGGCTCGCCGTCCGGTTCATGAGTGCGGCATCTACCGTGAGGGTATGACGGCCGACCAGGACAGCTCGTACCACAAGGGCCCGGTGACGCTGCGGCGCCACCAGGTGCCCGCCACCACCACAGACCAGCGGCTGCTGGACGGGCCGCACAACCACGAGTGGCTGCACAGTGACCCGTGGCGGGTGCTGCGGATCCAGTCCGAGTTCGTCGAGGGCTTCGGTGCCCTGGCCGAGCTCGGGCGGGCGGTCAGCGTGTTCGGTTCGGCGCGCACCCGAGCCGGCCACCCGGCGTACGAGCTGGGCGTGCAGGTCGGCCGGCTGCTGGCGCAGGCCGGCTACGCGGTCATCACCGGCGGCGGTCCGGGGGTGATGGAGGCCGCCAACAAGGGGGCCGTCGAGGGCGGTGGCGTCTCGGTCGGTCTGGGCATCGAGCTGCCCTTCGAGCAGGGCATCAACGAGTACGTCGACCTCGGCGTTCACTTTCGCTACTTCTTCGCCCGCAAGACGATGTTCGTCAAGTACGCCGAGGGGTTCATCGTGCTGCCCGGCGGGTTCGGCACTCTCGACGAGCTGTTCGAGGCACTGACGCTGGTGCAGACCCGCAAGGTCACCTCCTTCCCGATCGTGCTGCTCGGGACGGCCTACTGGCAGGGACTGGTCGAGTGGCTGCGCGCCGGCCCGCTGGACGCCGGGACGATCGGCCAGCGTGACCTGGACCTGCTGACGCTCACCGACGACCCCGAGCACGCCGTGAACGTCATCGTCACGGCCAACGGGCCGGTCCCCTGACCTGATTGTCCCTGTCGTACCGGTTCGTGGTGCTAGACGGGGGGACGGCTAACGGCCCACACTCGCTCATGCCCATTTCGCCGCTGCCCTCGCGCGGCACCGTGCTGCTCGGACGCGACGTCGCCGGTCGTGCGCTGCGGGTCAGCTCGCACCCCGAGGCGGGCCGGGTGGTGCTCTCGATCTGGGACCACGACCGGTGCGTGGGGACCGTGCGCCTGCTGGACTGCGACATCCCCGACCTGGTCCGCTCGCTCACGGCGTGTCTGGTCGTCGAGGACGAGGACGCCGCCGCGACCGGCTGACGCTTCTGAGCAGGAGCGCACCCGGCTGGCATGCTGTGCGCCATGGCCTCGGTGTGCGTGTACTGCGCGTCGAGCGAGGGGATCGAGCACCGGTACGTCGAGTTGGCCGGCGCGCTCGGAACCGCCCTGGCCGCCCGCGGGCACGACCTGGTCAGCGGCGGTGGTCGGGTCTCGATGATGGGCGCGCTCGCCCGCGCCGCGCGCGCTGGGGGAGCGCGCACGGTCGGGGTGATCCCCGCCGCGCTGGTGCAGCTGGAGGTGGCCGACGAGGACGCCGACGAGCTGCTGGTGGTCGCCGACATGCGGGCCCGCAAGGCGGCGATGGACCACCGCGCCCAGGCGTTCGTGGCCCTGCCCGGTGGCATCGGGACGCTGGAGGAGCTGCTGGAGGTCTGGACCGCGCGGTCGCTGGGCATGCATCGAAAGCCCGTGGTGCTGCTCGACCCGTGGGACGACTTGCGAGGGCTGCTCGACCTGGTCTCGGGCCTGCAAGCAAAGGGGTTCGTGCGGCCCACCGCCCTGGCGCACCTGATCCGGACGCGCACGATCGAGCAGGCCCTGGACGCCGTCGAGGCGGCGGTGGGCCGATGAGTGCAGCCATGGGTGCAGGCAGCGTGTCGTGATCGCGACGCTCTGGCTGCACCCATCGCTGCACTCACAGGCATGCGCTCAGGCGACACCGCGCCGCGCCAGGCGCGCCGGCGCGTCGCCGCGCAGGATCCGCACCATGTCCAGGGCCCGCCGGTGCGCCGCGACATCGTGGACCCGGAACACGCGGGCGCCGGCCAACGCGCACCACACGTTGACGGCGAGCGTGCCCTCGAGCCGCTCCTGTGCGGGCAGGTCGAGCGCCTCACCGACGAAGTCCTTGCGGGAGGTCGCGACCAGCACGGGATGGCCGATCGCCACGATCTCGGGCAGACGCCGGGTCAGCTCCAGGGAGTGCGCGGTGGTCTTTCCGAAGTCGTGCGCCGGGTCGAGCAGGATCTGCTCCGGCGCCAGCCCCGCCTGCAGGGCCCGGTCGGCGAGCAGGCGCAGCCGGGCCGCGACGTCCGCCACCACGTCGTCGTACTCGATCCCGAGCGGGTCGGTGCGTGGCACGAGGCCGGGTGTGTGGCTGCAGACGTACGTCGCCCCCGCCGCGGCCGTGACGTCGATGATCGCCGGTTCGTGGGCCGACCACGCGTCGTTGACCAGGTCGGCTCCGGCCGCGCAGGCTTCACGCGCCACCTGGGCGCGCCAGGTGTCGACGCTGAGCAGCAGCTGCGGGTGGGTAGCGCGCGCATAGTCCAGGACCGGCAGCAGCCGAGCCAGCTCCTGGCCGGCGTCGACGGGTTCGCCGGCCCCGGCGCGCACCGCGCCGACGTCCAGGATGTCGGCCCCTTCTTCGACGATCTGGTCGACGCGCGCGAACGCCGCAGCGTCCTCGAAGTGCCGCCCGGCGTCCAGGAACGAGTCGCGGGTGCGGTTCAAGATGGCCATCACCACCAGGTCGCCGGCGCCGAACACGCGGTCGCGGATGCGCAGGTCGCTCACCCACCGATCATCCCAGCAGACCGATCCTCCCCTGCCCGTGGCACGATGACCCGGTGACGCTCATCCAGGTCCTCGTCGTCCTGGCCGTCGTCGCCGCAGTCGGTGCGGTCGCGGCTGGGGTCGTACGCGGTGAGCTGGCTGAGCCGAGCTCGACGCTGCCGGACGCCGAGCTGCCGCCCGCACCGCTGCGGGGCAGTGACCTGGCCCAGGTGCGCTTCTCGCTGGCGCTGCGCTGCTACCGGATGAGCCAGGTGGACGAGGCGCTCGACCGGGCCGGCGCCGAGCTGGATGCCCGGGACCTGCAGATCCAGCGGTTGCGCGCGCAGCTGGACCAGCAACCGGCCCCGCTGGACCAGCAACCGGCCCCGCTCGAGCAGCAACCGGCCCCCTTCGGTGATGTCGGCCGGGACGGCTGAGCGGTGCCCACAAGCACTGCGCGCCGCCACGCCGCGGCCGCCGCCGTCTGGGGCGCGTCGCGATGACCGGGTCTGTGCTCACGGCGGACGACGGGCTGGCGCGCTGCGCGTGGGCCGGGCCGGCGCCGGACTACCTGGCCTACCACGACGACGAGTGGGGTCGGCCCGTGCGCGGCGAGCGGGCCCTGTTCGAGCGGATCAGCCTCGAGGCGTTCCAGTCCGGGCTGTCCTGGCTGACCATCCTGCGCAAGCGCCCCGCCATGCGTGCGGCCTTCGCCGGGTTCGATCCCGACGCGGTCGCCGCGTTCGGTCCCGACGACGAGGCCCGGCTGCTCGGGGACGCCGCCATCGTCCGCAACGCAGCGAAGATCCGCGCGACCATCGCCAACGCCCGCGCCGTCGTGGCCCTGCGTCCTGCCGGTGGCCTGGACGCGCTCGTCTGGTCGTTCGCGCCCGACCCGGCGCCCCGTCGTCCACGCTCGGCGCAGGAGGTGCCGAGCAGCACCCCGGCCTCGCTGGCGCTCGCCGCAGCACTGCGCCGGGCCGGGCTGGTGTTCGTCGGGCCGGTCACCGCGTACGCCACGATGCAGGCCTGCGGGCTCGTCGACGACCACGTGGCCGGCTGTCACGTCGCGCTCGCAGGCGAGCCTTCATGAGCCACCAGGCGGTCGTGAGCTCGGGGCCCACCCGGGCGGGGACGGGCGTGCAGCCGTGGCACCGCTGGCGGGTCGACGTCCCCTTGGCGCTGCTGGTGTACGCGGTGACCCGGATCTGGGGCTTCTTCATCATCCACGAGGCCGGGCGCCTGCAGGGGCCGAGCATCTGGACCGGGCGGCACTCGGGCTACCTGGCCATGGCTCAGCTCTGGGACGCCCAGTGGTACAAGATCATCGTCGAGCGCGGCTACCCGGTGCCGTTGCCAGTGGACGCCGAGGGGGCGGTGCGCCAGAGCGCCTGGGCGTTCTTCCCTGGGTTCCCCTACACCGTCAAGGCGGTGATGTGGCTCACCGGGCTGCCCTTCTCGCCTGCGGCCGTGATGCTGAACCTGGTGCTCGGCGCCTGCGCCGTCGTCGTGCTGCTGCGCTTGCTGCAGCGGGTTGCGGGGCGGGGGGCGGGGTTCGCAGCGATCGTGCTCTTGTGCACGCTGCCGGCCGAGCCGGTGCTGCAGATCGCCTACAGCGAGGCGCTCGGCCTGCTGCTGTTCGGCCTGGCTCTGCTGTGGCTGATCGAACGCCGGTACCTGCTGGCCACCGCGGTAGTGCTGCCCCTCGCTTTGACCCGCCCGGTCGTCGCGCCGTTCGCCGTCGTGGTGCTGGCACACCTGGTGGTGCGCTGGCGGGCTCGACGCCGCGACCCGTTCCCCCGGGCCCAGCAGGTCCAGGTGGTCGCCCTCGGCCTGTTCAGCGCCGCCTGCGCCCTGCTCTGGCCGGGACTGGTCCAGCTGTTCACCGGCGTCCCGTCCGCCTACCTGAAGGTGCAGGGAACCTGGCTGTCCGGCGGGAGGGTCGGGCCGCCGTTCGGGCACACGCTGCGGATCGTGCGGGCGCTGTGGGGCCCCGAGCAGGGCCCGTGGTGGCTGGCGCTGGGCGCGCTGGGCTTCGCCGCCTTGGTGCTCTCGCCCCTCGGGCGGCGCATGGGCACCGAGCTGCAGACCTGGTGTCTGGCCTACCCGCCGTACGTGCTGTCGGTCATCGAGCCCTGGACGAGCACCTACCGCTATGCCCTGTTCCTGTTCCCACTGCTCGTCCTGCCCGGGACCGCACGCCGGTTCGGCCCCGCCCTGGTGCTCGCGCTCGCGCTGCTCGGCCTGGCCTACCAGGTGCGCTGGGTGGACGAGATCCTGGTCTTCGTCCCGCCCGCGGACTCCCCGCCCTGATCCGCCGCGGTTGATAGGCCCCGCGTCCGTTGGCCGGGGTAAGTCGCGGTCAGCGGCCGCTGAAACCCGCTGTTGTCTTGGCCAGGAAGGCGTCGACCGCGTGGCGGTGGTCGGTGCTGCGGCCGGTGAGTGCCATCAGCTCGGCTTCGGCGCCCAGTGAGTCCGGCAGGTCGTGCATGGCGGAGTAGGCCAGCGCCTGCTTGAGGCTGGCGTAGGCCAGGGTGGGGCCGGCCGCCAGCTCGGCTGCGAGCTGCTCGGCGGCCTCCGGCAGGTCGGTGTCCGGGACCACGCGGTTGGCAAGCCCGATGCGCAGCGCCTCCTGCGCCCCGACCGTGCGCGGCAGCAGCAGGAGCTCGCGGGCGCGCGCCATGCCGACCAGTCGCGGCAGCCACCACGAGGCGCCGGAGTCGCAGGACAGCCCAATGGCGGCGAAGGCGGTCGTGAACCCCGCCCTGTCGGCGAGGATCCGAAGGTCGCAGGCGAACGCGAACGAGGCCCCCGCGCCCGCCGCGATGCCGTTCACCGCGGCAATGACGGGCTTGGGCATACCGGACAGCAGCGCGGTGACCGGGTTGTAGCGTTCGCGAACGATGTCACCGAGCTCGAAGCCCGCCGTGCCAGTGCCCGCCGTGCCAGTGCCCGCCATGCCAGTGCCCGCCATGCCAGTGCCCGCCATGCCAGTGCCCGCCGTGCCGCTGCTCGCCGCGGCCAGCCGGCCAGCATGCTCGCGCAGGTCCTGCCCCACGCAGAACGCCCGGCCCTGCCCGGTCAGGACGACGGCCCGCACCGTCGTGTCGTCGGACGCGAGCCGCAGGGCGCCGTGCAGCTCGACCAGGGTGTCGTCGTCCAGCGCGTTCATGGCAGCCGGACGCTGCAACGTCACGGTGGCCACCGCGCCGGTGCGGCGGTAGCCCACCGTGCCGGCCGACTGGCTGCTCACGCTGGCCTGACCGGGCGATCCGCAGGAGCGCCACCCGGGCCCGCATTCGGGCAAGAGGATTTCCCGCCGGGGGGCGAAGCCGCGATACTGGTGCGAACACGTGCGCGTCGGCTGCCCCACCGCCGCCGCGCCTTCGCACAGCGAAAGGGGATCGGCGAATGGCCGCCATGAAGCCCAGGACCGGTGACGGTCCACTCGAGGTGACCAAGGAAGGTCGTGGCATCGTCATGCGGATGCCCCTCGAGGGCGGTGGTCGACTTGTCGTCGAGATGACGCCAGACGAGGCCAACGCCCTCGGCGACGCGTTGAAGACGGCCGCCGGCTGAGCCCTGGCCGCCTGCGCCGGCCCCAGCCGTTCCCAGCGGTTCGGGGCCTGCTGTTTGCCTCACGGGCGCAGGATCGCGGCCAGCAGCCCGTCACCGGCGGGCAGCAGCGCGCTGATCAGCCGCTCGTCGCCCCGCACCCGCTTGCCCAGCTCGCGGATCGCCGTGGTCGTCTCGTCGCGTTGCGCCGGGTCGGCCACCCGGTCCTTCCACAGGGCGTTGTCGAACGCGACCGCGCCGCCGGGCCGCAGCAGCCGCAAGGCCTGGTCGAGGTACTCCTCGTACTCCAGCTTGGCGGCGTCACAGAACACCAGGTCGTAGGCGCCGTCGGTCAGGCGCGGCAGCACGTCCAGCGCCCGCCCGCCGATCACCCTGGTGCGGTTGCCGGGGATGCCCGCCTCGGTGAAGGCCTCCTTGGCGGCGCGCTGGTGCTCGGGTTCGACGTCGATCGTCGTCAAGATCCCGTCGCTGGGCATGCCGTCCAGCAGCCACAGGCCTGAGACGCCGGTGCCGGTGCCGATCTCAACCACCGAGCGCGCGGCGAGCGCGGCGGCCAGCAGCCGAAGGGCCGCCCCCACGCCGGGCAGCACCGGCGCGCAGCCGAGCTCTTCGGCACGTCCCCGCGCCCGTTCGAGGATCTCGTTTTCGACGGCGTAACCCTCGGCGTAGGCCCAGCTCGCTGGCTTCTGACCGCTCATGCTGGCCTCCCGGTGCGCCGTGGTGTGTCGGGGCCAGCCTAGTGCGGGAACGCGCGCGACCTGCGGTCCGTTGCAGACACCAGGCCCGTTCGGGTGTCCGGTTGGGCGTTAGGCGCGAGACGAGGGACGATGGTGGCCACACTGCAGTACGTCGCCCGGGGCCTGCGTCCCGGCGCCCAGGCCGGAGGTGGCATGACGTCGGACGACGACGGCGCCGAGGAGGTCGTCCTGCGCCCTGCGGACCCGCTCGAACGGGCGCTGGTCGATGCCGCCTTGCCGCCGCCGTGGACGCCACCGTCCTGGGAGCAGGTGGTCCGTGAGCACTCCGGGCGGGTGTACCGCCTGGCGTACCGGCTGACCGGTAACGGGTACGACGCCGAGGAGAAGTCTACGTGCTGTCCAAGGAGGAAGGGGGGCGTCACACGCCGTTCTTCAATGGGTATCGGCCGCAGTTTTATTTCCGGACGACGGACGTGACGGGAGCGGTGTCCACGCGCAAATGAATCCCGAGGATACGCAAGACCCGCCGACTCCACCAGGCAAAAGCCC
>DAIETC010000062.1 GCA_027345905.1 Kineosporiaceae bacterium
GGCACCAGCGCGGCCAATGCAGCCGTTGTGGCGAGCAGCTGCAAGGTGCCGTTGTTGACACCGGCGCTGGTGTTCAGCAGCTGGGTCCAGGCGGCCGGCAAGAACGCGGCAGCGACCGCCCCGGCCGGGGTGAGACCCAACCGCCTGGCCACGCGCGCGCACATCCACGGCAAGGGCAGCAGCAGCAAGGTACTGATCAGGCGCAACGCCAGAACGAACCCGTACGGCGTGAGGTCCTGCAGGTGCAGCAGCCGCACCGCCCCGGCCATCAACAGGTAATAGCCGGGCGGATGCTGGGTCATCTGGTCGATGGCTGTGGCCGGCCGCGGTGCCTGCGGTGAGCGCAGCGCACGCATGGACGGCGCATGAGCGAGATAGTCCGGACGCACGGTTGCGGGCCGCCGGCCACCGGCCCCGAAGTAGTCCACCCAGCCGTAGGAGGCCAGGACGCCGGGGTCCATCAATGCGCGCCCGGGCGCGGGATAACGACCGGAGTCGGCAAGGCGCAGGGTCGTCGAGATGTGCATGGGCTCGTCTGCTGCCCGGTAGGGCGGCGCCACCACGCACCAGAGCGCCAGCAGCCCGGCGAACAGGACCGTGGCCCAGACGATGCCGCGCCGTTCGCCGCGGGCCAGCAGCCGCATCGGCGCTGGGCCGGCTGACGCTGGGTCGGCGACAACTGGGTCGGCCGGAGTAGGGCCGGCCTGCGGGTTCGGATCCATGCGTTCACCGATCCGATGGGCCACCACATGGCCAGCCTAAGTGAATGCGTCGCAGTCGGCGCAGCAGGTCAGCCGACGTAGTCCTGTCCCAGCACCACCGTGATCGCGGTACTCGAGAACTGGCTGGACTGGGTCACCGGCGGGTTGCCACCAAGGTCGGCAGCGACCGCCGCGGCGCTCGCCTGCTGGCTGGGCGCGGCGTAGTAGACCGTCGTGGGCGGGGACTGGGAGCGGTAGTTGCCGGTGCTCGTCACCGTCCAGCCTGCGCCGCGCAGGGCCCGGGCGGCACGGGCGGCGAGCCCCGAGCGGGTCGTGGCGTTGAGGACGACGAGCGGCGTGGCGTGGTCCACCGTGCCGGACGCCGACGGTGCGCTCGCCGTCGCGGAGGCACCTGGCGAACCGCTCCGCGAGGCGGTGACGGTCGGCGTCGCACTGGTGCTGGGCGAGGGACCGCCGCCGGCGACGCCGGGGTCGATCGGGCCGCGGCTGCTCGCCGGGGTGCCCATGCTCGCGCGGTTCAGCTGCCAGACGCCCGCACCGACGCCCAGGACCGCCAGGATGACGAGCAGCGCCGGTATCAGGTCGACCAGCCCGGAGCGCCGTGGCCGATGGGCCCCGCTGCGTTGACGCTCGGGCGTGCGCAGCTGGCCTGCATCAAAGGTCATCGGGGGTCAACGGTCATCGGCGGCGGGGTGCGCTCAGACCTTCAGGCCCAAGCGGCGAGCAGAGCGGGAGCGCTGGCGCGAGGCGCGCATCCGGCGCAGCCGCTTGACGAGCATCGGGTCCACCTCCATGGCGTGCGGCCCGTCGATCAGCGCGTTCAGCAC
>DAIETC010000264.1 GCA_027345905.1 Kineosporiaceae bacterium
CGCCCGGTGTGCGCATCGTGACCGACAGGGGTCGCCCGCCCAGCCGGATCTGCAGCGGTTCCTCGACGGTCACGGTGTCGGGGCGTCGGGTGACCCGCACGCCTTCCATGGCCACCTCGACCCGCACGCTCGGCGTCCTGCACGTCACTCTCGGCACACGCTCAGCCTCGCACGGCGCGGCCGTGAGGGCGTGGCGACTTGCGCGGCGGCCCGTCGTGAGGAATCTTGTCCGTCGCCCACGCCCCCGGGGGCCCTGTCGACCTGGAGCTGACGATGTCGATACTCGCACGCGAACGCACGGTTGCCGGGCCTGGGTTCAACAGGTGGCTGATCCCGCCAGCCGCACTTGCCATCCACCTGTCGATCGGCCAGGTCTACGCCTTCAGCGTGTTCAAGACCTCCCTGGTCGCGCACTTTCACGCCGGGCTGACACCGATCGCGTGGATCTTCTCCATCGCGATCGTCATGCTCGGACTGTCCGCGGCCTTCGGTGGCACCTGGATGGAGCACAACGGGCCACGAAAGGCGATGGTCGTCGCAGCGCTGTGCTTCAGCACCGGTCTGCTGGTCGGCGCGCTCGGGATCGCGTCCCGGCAGCTGTGGCTGCTCTACCTCGGCTATGGCGTGATCGGTGGCATCGGCCTTGGCATCGGGTACATCTCACCGGTCTCGACACTGATCAAGTGGTTCCCGGACCGGCCGGGTCTGGCCACTGGGCTTGCCATCATGGGCTTCGGCGGTGGAGCGCTGATCGCCGCGCCGGTGTCGACCCAGCTGCTCCAGCACTTCGACCCCGGGTTTGCGGCCGCGGCCAAGGGCGCCGTCGCGAACGGTCATGCCCTCGCCAGTACGTTCGTGGTCCTGGGTCTGTGCTATCTCACGCTCATGCTCTTCGGGGCGGCGATGGTGCGCGTGCCTGCCGAGAACGTGGCCCCCGCGGGACGGGGCGGGGCTGCCCAGCTGGCGACGGGCACCGCCGGCTGGGGTGGCGCGCAGGTCTCCGCGGCGCAGGCGGTACGTACCCCCGCGTTCGCCCTGCTGTGGATCGTGCTCTTCTGCAACGTCACGGCGGGCATCGGCATCCTCGAACAGGCCGCCCCGATGATCCAGGACTTCTTTCGCACGGGCACCGTCTCGACGGTCAGCGCTGCCGCCGCCGGCGGGTTCGTCGGCCTGCTGTCCATCGCCAACATGACCGGTCGGTTCGTGTGGTCGTCGACCTCCGACATCGTTGGGCGCAAGCCGATCTACATGCTCTACCTGGGCGCGGGGGCCCTGCTGTACGTTTCGCTGGCCACCGTCGGCAAGACGTCCACCATCGTCTTCGTGGTGCTCGCCGCGGCGATTCTGACGTTCTACGGTGGCGGTTTCGCGACGGTCCCGGCCTACCTCAAGGACCTTTTCGGCACCTATGAAGTCGGGGCAATCCACGGCCGCCTGCTGACCGCCTGGGCTGCGGCGGGCGTTGCCGGGCCGTTGATCGTGAACGGCATCATCGAACGCACCGGCAAACCAGGCTCGCTCACGGCCACGGCCTACCGACCGGCCCTGTTCGTCATGGTGACCTTGCTGTGCATCGGCTTCGTGGCGAACTTGCTCATCCGCCCAGTCGCCGAACGGCACCATCTCAAACTGCGTGACACCCCAGGCGCCGTCGCAACGCCAGAAACGTCCACCGAGTCCGCGGGCGTCGCTGCCGACCCGCGCTCGGGCGCCCCGGTCGACCCGGTCCGTAGCAATCCCGCCGCGCTGCTGCTCTCGTGGGCCGTGGTCGGTGTCCCGCTCGCCTACGGCGTATGGCAGACGCTGTTGAAGGCCACCAAGCTGTTCACCGGTTGACCCCCTGGCGGGGTGGGCAGTTGCGCTGGCTCGCGCACTCTAGTGGACTACCCCCTATCTGGCGTCGGCTACGACGCCGCGAGGGCTGCTGGAGGGAACGCAAGTGGTGGGTACCACCGCGGATGGCTCGGCTGATCGAGGCATAGCCGCGCGACTGGGACTGCAGCAGGGCCAGATCGTGCAGGAGTTCGGCTGGGACGAGGACGTGGACGAGGCCGTGCGGATGGCCATCGAGGACCTGGTCGACGGCGAGCTGTTGGACGAGGACGCCGACGAGGTCGCCGATGCGGTCCTGCTGTGGTGGCGGGACGGCGACGGTGACCTCGTCGACGCGCTGGTCGACGCGCTGGCGAACCTCGCCGACCGCGGAGCGGTCCTGCTGCTGACGCCGAGGGCCGGTCGCAGCGCGCACGTTGAGCCCAGCGACATCGTGGAGGCCGCCTTGGCGGCGGGCCTACACGGGACGTCGACCGTTGCGGTGGGCGCCGACTGGAGCGCCACCAGGCTGATGGCGCCGCGGTCGGCTCGGCGCTGAGTAGGCAGGGGCGCTAACGGCGCAGGGGGGCGTGTGCGCGGACCTCGCTCACCGCGCGGCCGGCTCCGGCGAGGGCCCACGAGGCGGCCGCCCGCACGGCGCCTTCGGACCCGAGGCCGCCCACGCCTTCCAACGCCGGCACCAGCTGCAGGAGTGCAGCCACGTCGTAGGCCCGAAGCCGTCGGGTGATCAGCAGCCGTGGCAGCGCCGCCCGACCCGCGCAGGCGTCGAGAACGTCTGCGGCAGAGCCCTCGATGCCCGGCCAGCCCAGGCTGCGGGCCGAGCGGCCGCGTTCGAGGCGGGACGTCGTCCAGTCGGGCCCCTGCACCCCGACGACCCAGCCGGCGACGGGGGTTGCGATCACGTACGTGGCGGCCAGCCCGCGCCGGGCGATGAGCGCGCCGGCCACGTCTGCCAGGGCCGCGAGGCCGGCGACCAGGATCTCGGGCGCCGGCTCGTGGGCACCGGCGGGGGCCAGGTCGAGGCAGTGGACGGCGAGCTCGTAGGCGCGCGCGGCGAACGCGAGCGTCAGCGGCAGGTCGCCGACGACGCTGGACACGAGCCGGGTGCCGACCTGCGGTGCATCGGGCCCCCGCAGGTAGCGGGCGGTGTCCCGTCGGGCCCGGTCCAGCGCAGCGAGGATCTCGGTCCGGGTCGCGTCATGATGGGTCGCGACCAGGCGGGCGTTGCGCGCATCGGCGTCCTCGGCCTGCTCGACCACCTCGCTGCGCGCCTGCGCGACCCGAGCGGCCACCGCGTCGCCGTCCTCCCACGAACCCAGGTGCACCAGGACGTCGCGGGCGTTCCATCCGGGCAGCCGGCTGGGGGCCAGGAGATCGACGCGCTCGGCGATCCGAGCAACGCCAGCCCACGCCGGGTCGAGCAGCTGGGCGACGTGCGTTGGTTCGTGCGAGGCCAGCCCGCGCTCGCCGGGCGCCGGGGACAGCAGCGCACGGGTTCCTGGCACACTGGCATCTTGCCGTACGCGGTCAAGTTGCCGTCCGCGGTCGGGGCCTGTAGCTCAGCTGGTAGAGCGCCGCGTTTACACCGCGGGTGTCGTCGGTTCGAACCCGGCCGGGCCCACCCCTTGCACGTGGCCGCGTGCAGCCAAGCCACGTGCGTGACGCGGGCCCGGGTCGGTAAGCGACACGTCGCATGCGTTACGTGATCACGTCGGGGGGCGGTAGCGTGCGCGAGGTGAGCGCAGCGCCGTCGGTGGATCCGGCCGAGCCGGTGCGGCTGGCCATGGTGCTGGACGCTCTGGAACGTTTGTACCCCGCCGCGAGCGCCGCTTCGTGGGACGCCGTGGGGCTCGTCTGCGGCGACCCGGGCGACGCGGTCACCAAGATCCTGTTTGCCATCGACCCCACGCAGGCGGTCGTGGACGAGGCGTTGGACTGGGGCGCCGACCTCGTCATCACGCACCATCCGCTGCTGTTGCGCCCGGTTCACGCGGTCGCCGCCACCGATGCCAAGGGTCGTGTGGTCCATCGGCTGGTGCGCGCCGGGTGCGCCCTGGTCGTGGCGCACACCAACGCCGACGTCGCCTCACCGGGCGTGAGCGACGCGTTGGCCCGCGTCATCGGCCTGGCTGGGTTGCGTCCGCTGGTCGTCCAGTCCGTAGCCCCCTTGGACAAGATCGTCGTCTTCGTCCCGCACGAGCACGTCGAGCAGGTGATCGACGC
>DAIETC010000006.1 GCA_027345905.1 Kineosporiaceae bacterium
CGCCCGGTCGCCGGCGCCGCGCTGGCCCGCTGGTACCACAGCGCGGACGTCGTGGCCGTCCCCTCGTACAGCGAGTCCTTCGGGCTGGTCGCGATCGAGGCGCAGGCCTGCGCCGTGCCGGTGCTCGCGGCAGCCGTGGGCGGTCTGCGCGAGGCGGTCGCGGACGACGTCAGCGGGGTCCTCGTCGACACTCACGACCCGCGCCACTGGGCGAAGGCCCTGCACGACCTGCTGGCCGACACGGGTCGGCGGGCGCGACTGTCGGCCGGAGCGGTAGCGCACGCGCGTCAGTACGACTGGGAGCGCACGGTCGAGCGGCTGCTGAAGGTGTACGACGAAGCCGGCCGAGCGCCGTCCGACCGGCCGAGCGCCCACCGACCGCTCGCCGGAGCGCATGAGGCAACGGCGGCGGGTCAGGCAAAGGCGGGTCAGGCAACGGCGGGTCAGGCAACGGCGGTGGGTCAGGCAACGGTGGATGTCGCGCTCGACGGCGACCTGCAGTTCGTGCCGTGAGCCGCTCGCCCGGCCGGCGGGTCAGCGTGCTGCTGCACGAAGCGCTGGACGGGGCCGGCATCGCGCACGAGCCGGGCGCCCGCCCGGGCGAGGTGGTCGCCACGTTGGCGGGGGAGCACAAGCTGCGTACCACCGTCTCGCTTGTCGTCGGCGACCACTCGCTGTCCGCGACTGCCTTCGTCATCCGGGCACCGGACGAGAACGTCGAGCAGGTCCATCGCTGGCTGCTGCGTCACAACACCCGGCTGCGGGGGATCGCCTTCGCGCTCGGCGCGGACGGCGACGTGTACCTGGTCGGGCGGCTGCCGCTCGAGGCGGTGACCCAGGCGACGATCGACGCCCTGCTCGGCAGCGTCCTCGAGGCGGCCGACTCCTCGTTCGACCCGTTGCTGGCATTGGGGTTCGCCACCGCGATACGCCGGGAATGGGCGTGGCGCACCTCGCGCGGCGAGTCGACCCGCAACCTGGAAGGGTTCGAGCACCTGCTCGGTGGCGAGCCACCTGGTTAGGCTGAGGAGTATGAGCGAAGCTGCGCACACCCTGGTCCTGCTGCGCCACGGCGAGAGCGTCTGGAACGCCGAGAACCTGTTCACCGGGTGGGTGGACGTGGCTTTGAGCAAGAAGGGCCTGGACGAGGCGCTGGCCAGCGGGCCCATGATCCGCGACGCGGGCCTGCTGCCCGACGTGGTGCATACCTCGCTGTTGCGCCGAGCGATCACGAGCGCCAACGTCGCCCTAGACGCGATGGACCGGCACTGGATCCCCGTGCGGCGCAGCTGGCGGCTGAACGAGCGCCACTACGGCGCGCTGCAGGGCAAGGACAAGAAGCAGACCTTGCAGGAGTACGGCGAGGAGCAGTTCATGCTCTGGCGCCGCTCGTACGACACGGCGCCGCCGCCGCTGGATGACGACAGCGAGTTCTCGCAGGCGGCCGACCCGCGGTACGCCGATCTGGGCCTGGCCGCACCCCGAACCGAGTGCCTGGCCGACGTGGTCCGCCGGCTGCTTCCCTACTGGGACACCGCGATTGTGCCTGACCTGCGCGAGGGTCGGGTGGTGCTCGTGTCCGCCCACGGCAACTCGCTGCGCGCCCTGGTCAAACACCTCGACGGCGTGGACGACGTCACGATCGCCGGCCTGAACATCCCCACGGGCATCCCTTTGGTCTACCGGCTGGACGCCGAAC
>DAIETC010000009.1 GCA_027345905.1 Kineosporiaceae bacterium
CGCCCGGTAGGCCGCAACCGCGGACGCCGGGTCGCCGGCCCCCGTGGTCCAGACGGCCTTGGTCGACTCCGGCCACGACAGGGGCACCAGCTCGTCCACGAGGGGGTGCTCGGGCGCCAGGACCATGAAGGTCGCGCCGAACAACGTGTCGGGGCGTGTGGTGAACACGCTCAGGTCACCGGCAGAGGTCGGGAACCGCACGGTCGCGCCCTCGCTGCGTCCGATCCAGTTGCGCTGCATCGCCTTGACCGGCTCGGGCCAGCCGAGGCCGTCGAGGGCGCTCAGCAGGCGGTCGCCGTACGCGGTGATCCGCATCTTCCACTGGCGCAGGTTGCGTTTGAACACGGGGAAGTTGCCGATGTCGCTGCGCCCCTCGGCGGTGACCTCCTCGTTGGCGAGCACCGTGCCCAGGCCGGGGCACCAGTTGACGACCGCGTCGGACAGGTACGCGAGGCGGTGCTCGTCCACGGTGCGGCGCTGCTCGACCGGCGACAGCTGCGACCAGACCGCGCCGCCCGGAACGGGTCTGGCGCCGGACGAGAACTCGGCGATCAGTTCGTCGACGGGCCGGGCTCGGCCGCGGCCGTCGTCCGCGTCGACGTCGAACCAGGAGTCGTAGATCTTCAGGAACATCCACTGGGTCCAGCGGTAGAACTCCACGTCGGTGGTGGCCGGGGAGCGGCGCGGGTCGTGCGCCAGGCCCAGTCGGCGCAGCTGGCGACGCATGGTGGCGATGTTGTCCTCGGTGGTCTTGCGCGGGTGCTCGCCGGTCTGCACGGCGTACTGCTCGGCGGGCAGGCCGAACGCGTCATAGCCCAGTGCGTGCAGCACGTTGCGTCCACGCATGCGCGCAAAGCGCCCGTACACGTCGGTGGCGATGTACCCCAGAGGGTGCCCGACGTGCAGGCCGGCGCCGCTGGGGTAGGGGAACATGTCGAGGATGTACAGCTTCTCGCGGCCGGCGACGCGTTCGGGTTCGGCCCACGGCCCTGCCGGGTTGGGCGCCTCGAAGGTGCCCTGCTCCTGCCAGAAGTCCTGCCAGTAGCGCTCGATAACACCGGCCAGTGCGGCCGTGTAGCGGTGCGTCGGCGGCTCGTCGCTGCCCTCGCCTGGTCTGGTAGCGCTCGTCTGGCTGTGCATGGTGGTCCCGTCTGGCCGCCGCAGCGGCGAGTTCTCCTGATGTGCGGACGTGAGCAGGCCCACGGCGCCGAGCTGGCGGCGGGGCGGATCAGCCGCGCTGGCGCGGGACCAAGCCCGGTTCGGGCGGCACCACGAGGGTCAGCGCGGCCGGCTAAGCAGTCGCCGATTCCGCATCCGGCCAGGTTAGCGCAGCACGGTTGCAGCGGTGGCGCGGGGCGGGCCGCCGGTTCAGCCGCCGAGCCCACGCGGGGGGCGGCGACGCTCGTTCTCGACGCGAGCCGAGCCCGACGCCGTCGCCTCGGACTTACGTCGAAGCGCACGCCGCAGGCGCATCTCGCGGTCGGCCAGGCGCAGGATGGTCTCGATCGACCCTTCGTCCCAGGGCTCCAGCACCGACCCCCCGGCACTGACCCGGGCCTGCCAGGTGTTGCGGTCCACCGACGAGTGCTCCAGGCAGTGCGCCCGGATCCGCCGCTCCATCTCCAGCGGCGCAAGTCCGGTGCCGGGGCCGACCACGACGAACTCGTCGTCACCCCAGCGGGCGACCGCATCGGTGGCACGGGTCGAACGCCGCAGTCCCTCCGCGACGGTGAGCAGCACGTCGTCCCCCGCGCTGTGACCGAGCTGCGCGTTCACCCCGGCTAGACCGTCGATGTCGATGAACACGCAGTACACCGCGTCGCCGCGCCGGTGCGCAGACTCCAGGATCTGGGCCCCGAGCAGCGCCAGCCCACGCCGGTTCGGCAGGCCCGTGAGCGGGTCGTGGACGGCGACGTCGTGGGCAAAGGCGAGCGCGCGTTCGGTCTCGCCGCGCTCGCGACCGAACCGCCGGCGGATCGCCACTGCCAGCGCGAATGAAGCCAACAACGCCACGCCGTGCGCCACCCAGACCACCCCGTGCAGCGGGGCAGCGGGGAAGACGACCTCGCGCGCGAGAACCAGCGCAAAGCCGGTAGCCGCCAGCGCCATAACGCCCACCGGCACCCAGGAACGCACGCCACCGAAGACCGTCGCGATACTCGCGACCAGCAGCAGGGCCGTCCAGCCGGGGTCGCGCGTCAGGGCCAACAGGGCGATCCCGGCCACGCTGAGGGTGCCGGCAGCCAGGTCGAAACTCAGCGCCTCGCGCACGCTGGTCGCGGGCGCCCGGGCGCTGTCTCGACTCACCCGACCATTCTCGTCAGATCTGACCCGCGCTTGACCACAATCCCTGCATTTGCCCCGCGGCCGGGGTCGGTGCCGCAGGGCAGCAGCGCGAACCTGGTGCACAGGCCCGGCGAATGTCCGGACTATCCTCTTTCCCACCCAGTGCCGGGTCGCCGGCGCCGGGCCCTGTCCCCAGGCCGAAAGGATGCCACGGTGAGCGCAGCGGCGAGGACCTTCCGGAGCCAGTCATGACCGCGCCCCTGCGGGGGCTCGGCGCGCAAGCAGCGGCCAGCGCCGCCGTCCGCAGCGGTGCGGCCCAGCACCTGACGATCCTGCAGACCGCCGACCTGCACGGGCAGCTGGAGACGCACGACGAGTTCTTCTGGGAGGGGACGGCGAGCCAGGGGCGCGCGGTGTACGCCCGTCGCGGGGGGCTGGCCCGGATCAAGACGCTCGTGGACGGCGTGCGACGGACCAACCCGCAGGGGTCACTTCTCGTTGAGTCCGGTGACTGCATCTCCGGCGGTGGGGTCGCCGCGCTGAGCCGAGGCGACGCGCTGGTGCCGCTGGTGAACGCAATGGGGTACGACATGATCCTGCCCGGTAACTGGGAGGTGGTCTACGGCAAGGACCGGCTGCAGTCGATCGCCGAGGGTTACACCGCGCCGGTCGTCTGCGCCAACATGCACCACAGCCAGGCCGGTGCGAACCTGTTCCGGCCGTACTGGGTCAGCCGGGTAGCCGGGCTCAAGGTCGGCTTCATCGGCTACAACGACCCGCTGACGGGCACCCGCCAGCCCCCGGCGTTCAGCGCGGGCATCACGTTCACGGCGCCGGAGCAGACCGTGGCCGAGCATGTTCGCACGCTTCGCGAGGACAACGGCTGCCAGCTGGTCTTCCTGGTCACCCACCTGGGCCTCACCCAGCAGCTGATGCTGGCCGGCCACGGCGACCTGGCGGGCGTCGACTACATCCTGGGTGCCGACACCCACGAGCGGGTGCGCGCGCCCTTGCAGCCCGATGGTGGCGGCGTCCCGGTGACCGAGCCGGGCTCCTTCGGGTCGTTCGTCGGCCGCCTGGACCTGGTCGTGCAGGACGGTGTCGTCAAGGACCGCAGCTACGAGCTGCTCGAGGTCGACCCGCGCGAGTACGACGAGGAGCCGGCTATGCGCGCCCTGGTCGACCGGGCACGGGCGCCGTACCGGGACGAGCTGGACCGCGAGGTGGGCACCACGGCGACCCCGCTGGTGCGCTACTTCGTGCTCGAGACCCCGATGGACAACCTGATCACCGACGCGCTGCGGGCCAAGACGGGCACCGACATCGCCTTGTCGCAGGGTTTTCGCTTCTGCCCCCCACTGGTGCCCGGCGAGAGCGGGACGGCGAGCATCACCAAGGAGTACCTGTGGAGCATGCTCGCGGTGGACTCGCAGGTGAAGTCGGGCACCGTGACCGGTCAGCAGATCCTGGACTGGTGGGAGACCGACCTGCACAAGAGCTTCGCCGCCGACCCGGCCGAGCGCACGGGCGGCTGGGTGGTGCGCTGTTCGGGGATGACGATGAACTTCACCGCGGACGCCGAGCCCGGCCACCGGGTGAACTGGGTCCGGGTCGGCGACGCCCCGCTGGACCCGGCCCGCACGTACACGGTGTGCGCCGGGCACCGCGACGGCGAGCCGGAGAACACGATGTGGCGGCTGAGCGGGGCCACCGGCATGACCCGACACCCGTTCACCGTGCAGGAGGCCATCGAGGAGTACCTGGCGGCGAACTCACCGGTCAGCCCCACAGTCGAGGGGCGGGTCACCGCGACCGACCGGCCCCAGTCGCTGCTCACCCAGGTGCACGGGACGACGTACGAGTTTCACTGACGAGCCCCTGCGGTGTGCCCTCGCCGTAGCGAGCCACCAGGGTGCGCCCCAGCGCCGCGAGCTCGGCGCGCACCGCCTCGGGGGCGAGCACCTCGGTCTCACGCCCGAACACGGCGAGTTCGGCGGCGGCCACCGTTGCGTTGGCGAACTGCGCACTGACCAGCGCCCACCCGTCATCCCGGACGCCGGTCTCCCGCACGGGCCACCATCGCCCGAGCATGGCCCGCAAGCGGGCAAGCGCGACCGGCGCCACTGCCAGCTCGACGGCGACCGGAGTCGGTGCCCGAGTGGAGAGCTCGCGTTGCACGCCGGCCCAAGCGCCGGCCAGGTCGAAGTCGCGCGGTCGCGATGCAGGGTCCGCCGTGAGATCTACTGAGCGGAACCGGGACAGTCGGTAGGTCCGCAAGCCCGCCGGGGCGCTTGCCATCAGGTACCAGGTCCCGCGCTTGCACACCAGGCCGTGCGGGTGCAGCCGACGGTCCTCGGCCGGCCTTCCGGGCGGCTCGTAGCGCACGTCCACCTGGACCTGCGAGACGATCGCCGTGCGCAGGTGCTCCCAGTGGGCGTGCTCGGCGCCCGCTCCGCCCGGCGCCGGCGCGCCGGCAGCGTTGCCACCCCAGCGGGACGCCGCCAGATCGTGCTCGATGCCTTGCAGCACGATCTGCT
>DAIETC010000018.1 GCA_027345905.1 Kineosporiaceae bacterium
CGCCCGGCGTCAGCTGCACCATGCGGGCGCGCGCCGCGGGGGTCAGCGGGCGAGCGATCCGCGAGCGGCAGTACTCACCGAGGTAGGTCAACACGTCGTTGCGCTCGCCGATCGCCCGCAGCAACGAGCGGGCGCCTGGGACGCTCGACCACCAGACCTCGTGCCCGTGCGTGGTGGCCACCGTCCGACGGACGCCGGCGCTGCGCAACGTGGGCGCCATCAGTCCCAGGGGCGCGGCTGCCCCGAACCAGACCCGGTCGCAGCCGTGCGAGCGGGCGATCTCGGCGCTGCGCCGAGCAATCGCGGAGGTCGGCACCAGCAGCTGGGACCGGTCGCGGACCACCTCGAAACCCAGGCCCGCGTCGTACGCACGATCCCCCGCCTGGCGCGCGGTGTGCACCACGACCGAGCCGGGCGGCATGCGCTGGGCCATCGCCAGGACGAACGACTCGATGCCCCCGGTGCGTGGCGGGAAGTCGTTGGTCACGATCAGGGTGCGGCCGTCGTCCACCCCGCGAGCCTATGACCGGTGGCGCGTGATGTTGTAACATCATGTGCATGCGCACCACTATCCGGCTGGATGACGACGTGCTGCTCGCCGTGCAGGAACGGGCCCGGCGAGAACAGCGCACCGCCGGCGAGGTGCTGTCCGAGCTGGCCCGCCGAGCGCTAACCGGGCAGGAGCGTGCCGGCGACTGCGTGCCTGGCCGCCATGGATTTACTGCGCTGCCGCCGCGCGGAGGCACCATCTCCAACGCCCTGATCGACCGGCTGCGCGAGGACCAACCCGAGTGAGCCGCGCGCTGCTCGATATCAACGTGCTCCTGGCATTGCTGGACAGCGACCATGTCGACCACGTTCGGGCCCACGAGTGGCTGAACGACGAGATCCAGAGCGGGTGGGCTTCCTGCGCCATCACCCAGAACGGCTTCGTCCGGGTCGTCAGCCAGCCGACCTATCCCGGCCACGTCTCGCCCGCCGAGGCCATGGACCTACTGCGGCCGGCCTGTGACAGCGAGCACCACGAGTTCTGGCCGTGCACGCCGAGCTTGCTGGACCCGCGGGTGATCGATGGCTCGCGCGTGCACGGGCCACGGCAGGTCACGGATGCGTACCTTCTCGCTCTGGCGGTCGCACATGGCGGGCGGTTCGTGACGTTCGACCGCTCGGTGTTGCTCTCGGCGGTGCGCGGCGCCACTGCGGAGCATTTGACCGTGCTCTAGCGCTGGCCTTGCCTTCGGTGCGCGCTGTCGCGCGGGGGGCACCACAACGACAGGAAGAAGTCGGGCTCAGGTCGCTTGGCCGTGCTCAGCGTTCCCCGCGGGTGGGACTTCTGCCCGTCGTTGTGGTGGTTGTCGGGAACATCGCCGCCAACTCGTCACCGTTTGGGTCTTCCTTTGGGCTCGCCGGAGTCCTAGCGTGGGCGCAGCCCGCGGGGGCGGGACAAGGCCACCTCTGGAGGAACCCGTGTTACGTCGTGTCTCCCGCACCACGGCAGCTGCCGCCGCGCTCGTGATCGTCCTCGCCGGCCCGGCCTGGGCGGTGAGCGCCACCGACGTTCAAGCCAACAGCCCACAGGTGGCTGACCAACCCTCTTCGGATTCGACCGCGAAGTTCCCCACGAACAAGCAGAACGAGCCCACAATCGCGGTCAACCCCGACGGGACGCACCTAATCGCCGGCTCGAACGACGAGCAAGAACAGCCTCCCTGCGGGCCAGGAGACCTCCGCGGCGACGTACCCGGCTCGGACTGCTCGTTCTTCCCGGGCATCGGTACCGACGGGGTCTACACCTCGCCTGACGGCGGCAAGACCTGGACCAACCAGGGCCTGCTCGACGACCAGGTCGGCTGGAAAGCTTCACCGTTCGTCAGCGACGGTGACCCGGTCATCGTCTACGGGCCGCGTTACCTAGGCCGCGGTGAGTTCAGCACGATCTCCTACGATGCCTACTACCAGTCGCTCGCCTCGTACAAGCCGGGTAAGCAACCGGGCCAGCAGGGCCCGGAGTTCATCGTCGTGTCCAAGAGCAGCGACGACGGCGCGAGTTGGGCCGGTCCGTCGGTGGTGGCCGACTCCCACGGCTACATCTTCAATGACAAGAACGCCATGTGGGCCGACCGCACATTGGGCTCGCCGTACTTCGGGCGGTTGTACGCCTCATGGACCCAGTTCCGGTCGATCCCGGGCACGGCTGAGCCGGTCATGTTCTCCTACTCCACCGATGGCGGCCGGACGTGGTCGCGGCCCAACCAGCTGTCGGGTGCGTCGAACAACTCGGTCACCGGTGGGCGCCAAGGTTCGGCGATCCGCAGTGATGGCGCCGGCAACGTGTACGTCGCCTGGGAAGAGGGCGGCAACCAGGTCTACGCCCGCAGCCGTAACGGTGGCGTCACGTTCGAGCGCACCAAGGTGATCGGCCCGGTCACCGACATCGCCGACCCGATGCCCGGCGCCAACTTCCGCACCAACAGCTTCCTCAGCCTCGCATCGGAGCCCGTCAAGGACAGCACACGCCTCTACGCATCGTGGGTCAACCGCGTGGGCCTTGCGGGCACGACGGCAGAGGTCGTGGTCTACCGCACCGACGGAGGTACCTGGACCAAGGTGGCCACGCCGTACACCGGCTCAGTCGGAGACCAAAAAGGGGAAGGCGGCGCCCCCTTCTACCAAGGCCTGGACGTCGCACCCGATGGCCGGGTCGATCTTGCCTGGCAGGCGATGACTGCCAACTCGTCCACGTTCGGCACAGGCAACGCCGCCATCGACTCCTGGTACTCCTCATCGCCAGCAGGCGGGGAGGCGTTCAGCAGCGAGCCGGCCAGGGTCAGCACAGCGTCCTCCGACCCGGCGGCGTCGGCGCAGAACAACCTGGCCAAGCAGTTCTGGGGCGACTACAACACCCTCGTGTCAGGGGCCGCCAACGCCTGGTTCATCTACACCGACAGCCGCAATGGCGTCGGCTGCGGCGTGGTGGACACCTACCAGCATGAACTCGCCACCACAGGGACGGGCACCAAACCGTCGGTGGCGACCTGCGACGGACAGTTCGGGAACACCGACGCCTACGTGAGCCTCATCACTCCATAGGCAAGTTGGTTGGGGGCCGCCGACCTCTCGGCGGCCCCCAACCAACGGCCCCGTCCACCTCATCGCTCCCCTGGGATGCGGCCCCGGATCGGCATGAGAACTCATCACGATGAGTGCAGGCATGGGTGCAGCCAAAGTGTCGTGATCACAACCGTTTCGCTGCACCCATGACTGCACCCATGACTCCAACCACGCCTACCCCAGAGTCGCGCCAACCACCCCGAGCCAAGTCCACATCCGGCCCCCGGGTCGGTGGAGGCCTCGTCGCGATGAGTGCAGGCATGGGTGCAGGCAAAGTGCCGTGATCACAACGGTTTCGCTGCACCCATGCCTGCACCCACGCGGACGGCGCCCGCACGGTCGGCACCCAGGCGGACGGCACCCAGGCGGACGGCGGGGGCGCTGCACTCTCCCGCGGGAGAGTTGGACCATCCACTGCGGCTGCGCGACCCGCAGGGTGGGAAGCGGTGGACCGGGGGGTCAGGACTCGGCGAGCTGACGCATGTACGCCAGCCAGCTCTTGGTGAAGGCGGCCTGCGAGGTGCCCAACACCGAAACGAAGGCCTGCGACAACGCCAGGTCCGGGTTGCCGACGTGACTGGTGGCCGCCGTCCGGTACAGGCGCACCAGCGCCTGCTGGCCGTACCGGTCGGCGATCAGCGAGCAGGCGAGCCAGGCGGCCGAGTACGCCGGCGCGATCGTCGTCCGGGATGGGTCGAAGTCCTCGACGGTCGGCAGGCGGGTGAAGCCCTCACCTTGGCGCACGAGGGCCAGCTCGTCGGCAGCCACGGTGCGCCGGCCCAGGTCGACTCCTTGGTAGCCGACGTAGTCCGCGAAACCCTCGGACAGCCAGATCGGGACGGGCGCGGACGTCGAGGCCCGCACGGCCACGTGGGTCAGCTCGTGGGTGAGGACCACCCGACGACCGGTGCCACCAAGGCGCGCGAAGGCGGCCGGGTTGATCACGACCCGGTCGCTGCCGGCCGCGCCCGAGCCGTCGCTGGACAGTTCGCCCACCGTGACGGCGGCGATCTGGTCGAGGCCGTCGGTGCGCTTGAGCAGCTGGCCCATCTGATCCTGCGTGCTGGGCACGACGAGCACCGCGCGGCGCGGCCAGTTCTGCCCCCACACCTGCGTGACCCGACCGATCGCCGCGTCGCCCTGGGCGACGTAGCTGTGCAAGGTCGCCACGTCGGCGGTGCCGATCACCAGGACGTGCGCCCCGCGGACGACGCCGACCCGGCCCAGGTCCCACAGCTGCGGATCGGTGGCACCGTCGGTGTCCGCGGCGAGGTACCAGCGTCCCTTGCGCTGCACCGATGTGAGGTACTGCTCGGTCTGCGACGGCGAGCGGTCGTACCCCTGGATCCGGTAGTCGGCAACCACCCGGGCGACCCAGGCAGTCGGGCCGAGCTGGCGCCGCCGTGGAGCCGACAAGGGGCCCGCGACACCGTCGAACTCGTAGCTGAAGTCACTGAACGGCACGCCGCGCAGGTTGTCGAACACCTGCGCCTGGCGCTGCCGGAAGGCGGTTGCCTGCGGGTCGATGGTCGCCAACCAGGCCCGCTTGTCAGCCCCCAGCACCGCCCGGGAACGCGCAGCCAGCAGCGCCTGCAGGGCGCTCACCCGCCGCTGGTCTGCGTCCGGGGTGGCGCGCAGCTGGGGCGGGGTTGTCGTCGGGCTGACCGAAGTGGGACGGCCCGGCGCGGCGCTCGGGGCGGGCGCACCCCGCAGCTCGATTGCCGTCGCACCCGCGACGACGGCGAGCAGCGCGGCTGTCAGCAGCGCGATCGGCCGGCGGCTTCGATGGGCACGAGGGGCCGGCCCGGCCACCGGGTCGGCGGGCTCGACCGCAGCGGTCGGCTCGTCGTCCGGCGTGCTCACCTGCTCATGGTACGGGCGTGCCCTGCGGGTTTCGGTGACGTTCGGGCTCAGGCCGTCGAGCGGCGAAGACGCAAGGGGGGCACGAGCCCGGTTCGGGCGAGGACGTCGATCGCGTCCTGCTCGGCCGGGTCGAGCTCCACACCGTCGGGCGCCGCCCCGAGCAGAACGGACACGACACAGTCGCCGCATCCCGTCCCCCGCACCATGCAGCTGTCGCAGTCGATCAGCACGACGCACCTCCGTCTCTTGGCCGGCCGGGCGCCGTACCGAGGCAGACACTAGGAGGGGGGTCTGACAGTCCCGGCCGGCCTGGCGTGCACTTGCGACAACATCTCCCGTCGCGAACTGGGCGTAGGGGAACAACGCGGGCACGAATGTCGGGGGCTCGTGTCGAATAGTGCACACCCGGGTCCAGCGTGCACCGGATGCATGATCACCGGGCCGGGACGTGTGCGGGCACAGGGCGTTGGGGCGCGCCTCCCGGACGGTGTCGGTGGGGGGTTCTACGGTCGGCGCGTGATGGTGGTGCAGGGAACCCTTGACGAGCTCGGCGACGCACTCGACGAGGTGACGTTCGTCGTCGTCGACCTGGAGACGACCGGCGGGTCCCCCGCGGGGGCGGCGATCACCGAGATCGGTGCGGTCAAGGTGCGCGGCGGCGAGGTCATCGGCGAGCTGCAGACGCTGGTGAACCCTGGGACGGCGATCCCGGCGTTCATCGCGATGCTCACCGGCATCACCGACCGCCTGGTGCGGGACGCGCCCCCGATCGCCGTCGCGCTGCCGACGTTCCTGGAGTTCGCCCGCGGGAGCGTGCTGGTGGCGCACAACGCGCCCTTCGACATCTCGTTCCTCAAGGCCGCGGCGCAGCAGACGGGGCACGAGTGGCCCGGGTTCCGCGTCATCGACACCGTGCACCTGGCCCGCCAATTGATCGGCCGCGACGAGGCGCCGAACCGCAAGCTGGCCACCCTGGCCGCCCTCTTCGGGTCGCCGACCACGCCTGACCATCGTGCGCTGACCGACGCGCGGGCCACCGTCGATGTGTTGCACGGCCTGATCGAGCGGGTCGGGTCGCTCGGCGTCCACTCGCTGCAGGAGCTGTCCACGTTCAGCTCGCGGGTGTCCAGCGCCCAGCGGCGCAAACGGCACCTGGCCGAAGGCCTGCCGCACTCCCCCGGCGTCTACATGTTCCGCGACGCCCACGACCACGTCCTGTACGTCGGCACCTCGGGTGACATCGCCAGTCGGGTCCGCACCTACTTCACCGCCTCCGAGCACCGCAGCCGGATGGGTGAGATGGTCGCCCTGGCCGAGCGGGTCGTGCCCGTCGTGTGTCAGACGACGCTGGAGGCGCAGGTGCGCGAGCTGCGGCTGATCGCCGAGCACAAGCCGCGATACAACCGGCGTTCGCGATTCCCCGAGCGCGAGCCGTGGGTCAAGCTCACCGTCGAGCCCTTCCCCCGCTTCTCGCTGGTACGCGCGGTCCGCGACGACGGCGCCACCTACCTGGGCCCCTTTGGCACCCGGGCCGGCGCCGAGCAGGCGATCGACGCGCTGCACGAGGCGTTCGCGCTGCGCCAGTGCACCCGCCGCCTAGGCCACGACGGCGGCGGCGGCGCGTGCGCACTGGTCGATCTCGGCCGGTGCAACGCGCCCTGCACCGAGGGGACGGCGGTCGCTGCGGACTACCAGGCCATCGTGACCCAGGCCCGAGCGGCGATGAGCGGGGACTGCCGGGCCATGGTGTCGGTGTTGCGCGCGCGCATCGCGGCCCTGTCCGCAGATGAGCGCTTCGAGCAGGCCGCGGTCGTGCGCGACCGGCTGCTGGCCCTCGTGCGGGCCAGCGCCCGGGCGCAACGGCTGGCCGCGCTCGCGCAGTGCGCCGAGATCGTGGCCGCGCGCCGACGTCCGCAAGGTGGCTGGGAGGTCGTGCTCGTGCGACACGGTCGCCTTGCCGGGACGACGCTCAGCCCGCCCGGCGCGGACCCGTGGCCGTACGTCCAGGCACTGCGAGAGACCGGCGAGGCCGTCACCGCACCGGTGTTACCGGCCCCGGCGGCCCTGGCCCAGGAGGCCGAGAAGGTGCTCGGCTGGCTGGAGGGTGACGGAACCCGGCTGGTCGCGGTCACCGGGTCGTGGACCTGCCCGGTGCACGGTGCGGGGGGACAGCGAGCACAGCTCGAGCCCCTCGCCGCCGGGTTCGGGCCGGTCGTGCCCTTCGACGAGCCGGCAGGTCGCGGATGGGCACGCCGCCCGGTGAGCGTCGCCGGTTAGTCTGCTGGGCACCTCGAAGAAAGGCGGCCTCGATGCTCACCGCGATCGTGCTCGTGCAGGCGCAGGTCGACCAGATCCCCGAGGTTGCCACGGCGATCGCCGAGCTTGACGGCGTCAGCGAGGTGTACTCGGTCACCGGCGACGTCGACCTGGTCGTCATGGTGCGGGTGCGTGAGCACGACGAGCTGGCCGACGTCATCGCCGACCGGCTCGGTAAGGTCCCCGGCGTCCGCAGCACTCAGAC
>DAIETC010000021.1 GCA_027345905.1 Kineosporiaceae bacterium
GGATTCTGGAGAGGGCACCGCGAGGATCGGGGCGAACTTCACCGTTGGCGGGATCGAGATCAACGCGCGAGAGGCCAGTTCGCGACGAATCGCCTCGACGCAAGGCGTCTCATCGGTTCCCTACTCTGGCCCTCGCTTTGAAACTACTGTGACGCCGGCTTGTCCGGGGAATGATCCGAACAGCGGTGGGGCGTATGACGTGTCCTGCCAGACGCTGGTGTCGGCGTGTCAGGCGGTGGGCCGTGCTGGCCCGTTGACGTGGTGGTGGTCTCGGCCGCTGAACGTCGACGGCTCGCCGGCGGGCGTCTGGGTGCGTACCGGCCAGTCGTGCAACGTGCCGGCGGCGCAGGTCGCAGCAGCCGCGGCCAGGCCGGTCCTGACCCTGGCCGCGATCCGCCAAGCGTTTCGCCAGGTCGCTTTCGCGCTGCCGCAGGTGCACGTCCAGCCCGAAGGGGACGTGACGTTGGTGAACCTGCCCACCTTCTTCGAGGTCCGCTGGCCGGTGCAGGGAGTACAGCCCGGCGAGGTCGCCACCGTCGACATCTTGGGCCGCAGCGTTCGAGTGCGGCCCCTGGCCAGATCGTTTGTGTACCGGTTCGGGGACGGCACCAGGTTTGGTCCCACCACCGACCCCGGCGGGGTCTACCCCGAGGGCACGGTCCGGCACACCTACACCCAGCCGGCCACCGCAACGGTCAGCGTGAGCGCCACCTACGGCGGGCAGTTCAGCGTCGACGGCGGCCCCTGGCAGCAGGTCGGAGAGACCATCACCCTGACCGGCCCAGCCAAGGGCGTGCAGGTGCTCGAAGCCCGCGCCAGGCTCGAAGCCGGCTAGCGCCGTACCGGCTCGGGCCCGACGGGCGCCACATCGGCCGAGCGCCGTACCGGTCGAGCGCCGTAGCTGCTCGACGCATACGGCAGGCTGTGCCAGGTGACCTGCGACGCGTTCCATCCAGTGCCGGGGTACCTCAATGCCGCCACGCTGGGGCTTCCCCCCAAAGCGAGCAGTTCAGCGATGCACGATGCGCTGGACGCCTGGCAGCGGGGTGGCGTACGCGCGGCCGACTACGACGATGTGGTCCGCCAGGCCCGCGACCTGTTCGGGCAGCTCGTGCACGTCGACAGCGCCCGGGTGGCCGTGGGGTCCCACGCCTCCGTGACGGCCGGCGTGGTTGCCGCCTCGTTGCCGGACGGCGCACGCGTCGTCTGCGTCGACGGGGACTTCACGTCGATCATCTTCCCGTTCCTCGCGCAGGCCGATCGTGGAATCAGGGTCAGACACGTGCCCTTGGACGGCCTGGCCGAGGCCATCGCGGAAGGTGACGACCTGGTTGCCTTCTCGTTGGCGCAGTCCGCCGACGGGCGCGTGGTGGACGCGGTCGCTGTGCGCGAGGCAGCCGCCAGGGTCGGGGCCATGACCTTGTGCGATACCACACAGGCCACCGGCTGGCTCGACACGAACGCCGAGGACTACGACGTCACGGTCTGCGCTGCCTATAAGTGGCTCTGCGCGCCGCGCGGAGTGGCCTTCTCCACCTACAGCGACACCGCACTGGCCCGCCTGCGTCCGGTCAACGCCGGCTGGTACGCCGGAGCCAGCGTCTGGGACTCGTGCTACGGCCCGCAGATGACGCTAGCGCCCGATGCACGGCGCTTCGACGTCTCGCCCGCTTGGCTGAGCTGGGTCGGCGCGGTGCCAGCCCTGCGGCTGCTGGCCACGACCAGCCAAGAAGAGCGCATGCACGGCAGCCGGTTGGCTGACCAGCTGCGCGAGCGCCTCGACCTGCCGACGCAACACCGGCCGGTGCTCGCCATGACCGACAGCGATGGCAGCCGCGCGCGAGCTCTGGAGCGGGCCGGCTGCGTCGTGGCGTCCCGGGCCGGCGGCGTGCGCGTCGCCTTCCATCTGTGGAACACCGTGCAGGACGTCGACCTGGCGGCCGCCGCTCTCAAGGTGCGCTGAGGCCCAAAGTTGCCTACGCTCCGGGACGAACTCGCCACGAGCGGCGAGCCCCTTCACGGACGTCAGGCGGTGTGATGACTGAGTTGACACTGCCCCTGGTCGACACCCCGGCCCGCGTGTCCGGTTCGGCGAGCCTGGTCGTCGACGTGGACCAAGCGCTCGTCGTCCTGCGCGGCGAGATCGGGCCGGCACTGCATCAGCAGATCCAGGTGCTTGCCCGGGACGTGGAGGCCGGCGCGACAGCGGGGCTTCCCATCGTCGTCCTGGCCAGTCGCGTCACCTCGCTGGATCTACACGGCGTGTGGCTGCTCCTGGAGCTACGCCGCGCCGCCGGGCCCGCGCGCCTGCGGCTGGACGCGCCGTCCGATGCCGTCCGTGAGGCGTTGTACGTCCATGGTCTGAGCGGTCTGCTCGACCTCGGGTGAGGGCAGCCGTTCGCCTCGGCCCGCCCGGCGGGTTTTCTTCGGTGCCGGTGCACGAGGACGTCGAGCTGGCCCGCGCAGTCGCGGCCGATCCGAGCGCGGTGATCGTACGTTCGGCCGCGTCCCCGGTCAGGACCAGCGCAAGACGCGCCGGGCGAGCGCCGGGCG
>DAIETC010000023.1 GCA_027345905.1 Kineosporiaceae bacterium
GCCGTAGGGTCTTTTCTATGCCCGTCTTCGAATACGACCCGCCCGAACGTTTCGTGGCCGGAACTGTGGGTGCCCCGGGCGAGCGCACGTTCTTCCTGCAGGCCAGCGTCGCCGGCCGGGTGACGAGCGTTGCACTGGAGAAGCAGCAGGTGGCCGTCCTGGCCGAGCGGATCGACGAGCTGCTCGACGAGGTCGTTCGGCGCAGCGGCGGCGAAGCGCCGGTGCCCGCCATGGCGCCGACGTCCCTCACCGACACCCAGCCGTTGCAGACCCCGGTCGAGGAGGACTTTCGCGCGGGCACGATGAGCCTGGCGTGGGACGGCGAGGCCGAGCAGGTCGTCATCGAGTGTCTGGAGGTCGGCGAGGAACCCGGTGACGACGGCGACCTGTCACCCTCGCCCGGTGCCAACCTGCTGCGGGTGCGCCTGAGCGGCGCCGTGGCCCGGGCCTTCGCCAAACGCGCCAGCGCCGTGGTGAAGGCCGGTCGCCCGCCCTGCCCGTTCTGCGGTGGTCCGCTCGACCCGCAAGGTCACGTCTGCCCCCGGGCAAACGGTCACCGTCGGTGAGGAGCGCGCCTTCGGCGCTCGCCGAGTCCGACGCCCTGGAGCTGTTGACGCACGGCAGCATCGAGGTCCAGGGACGGATGGCCACGGCGTCCAACGCGACGCTCTACGCGCGCGTGGACTGGCAGGGGATCAGCGGGGAGTGCATCTACAAGCCGGTAGCCGGCGAACGACCGCTGTGGGACTTCCCCCCCGGCACGCTGGGCAAGCGGGAGGTCGCCGCATATCACGTGTCGGTGGCCAGCGGATGGGACCTCGTCCCGCCCACGGTGTGGCGCGCGGGGCCGTTCGGGCCAGGCAGCGTTCAGCTGTGGGTGCCGGCACTGCCCGACAACGGGCTCATCGACGTCGTCGCACCCGCCGAGGTGCCACCAGGCTGGTTGGGCGTCCTGCAGGCCGAAGGCCGCCGCGGTGAGCCGGTGCTGCTCGTGCATGCCGACGACGTCCGGCTGGCCCGGTTGGCCGTGCTCGACGCCGTCATCGACAACGCCGACCGCAAAGCCGGGCACGTCCTGCGCACGGCGCAAGATCGCGTGTGGGGGGTCGACCACGGGGTCAGCTTCAACGTCGAGCCCAAGCTGCGCACTGTCCTGTGGGGGTTTGGGGGCGCCCCGCTGCCTGCCGAGGCGACCGGGGTGCTGCGCGCGCTGAGCCGGGAGCTGGCCGGTGAGGCGCAGGGCGCTCTCGCGCCGGCGCTGGCACAGCTGCTTTCGCCGCCGGAGGTGAGCCGCACTCGCGAACGAGTCGACGAGCTGCTCACGAGCGGCGCCTTCCCGCTGCCGGCCGGGCACGGGCCGGTGATTCCCTGGCCGCCTTGGTGAGCGCTCCATCGCGCCCAGATAGCCTGCCCCAGTGAGATCCTGGCCGGCACCATTTCTGCCCCCCGTGCCGGGGCCCGGACTCCCGCTTCGGCTGTACGACCCGGTTCAGCGCGTCGTACGTCCCACCTCGCCGGCGGCGACCGCGCGCATGTACGTCTGCGGGATCACGCCGTACGACGCCACGCACCTGGGGCACGCTGCCACCTACGTCACGTTCGACCTGGTGCAACGGGTCTGGCGCGACAACGGCCATGCGGTGCACTACGTCCAGAACATCACCGACGTGGACGACCCCTTGCTCGAACGGGCGACGCGAGACGGCGTGGACTGGCGGGCTCTTGGCCACGCCGAGGTCGAGCTGTTCCGCGACGACATGAACGCCTTGGCCGTCCTGCCCCCGGACGACTACGTGGGAGTGGTGGACAGCCTGGACCTGATCGCCACGGACGTCGCCACGCTGCTCGAGTCGGGCGCGGCGTACCGGGTGCCGGTCGCGGCGTCGGACGCCGGCGCCCCCGACGCGCACGACGTGTACTTCGACCTGGGCGCCAGCGAGTATTTCGGCACCGTGTCCGGCTGGTCGACCCAGCAGATGCTCGAGGTGTTCGCCGAACGCGGCGGTGACCCCGAGCGCGAGGGGAAACGAGCACCGTTGGACCCGCTGCTGTGGCGTGCGCGGCGACCTGGCGAGCCCTGGTGGGACGGCGGCGGCCTGGGCCCGGGCCGTCCCGGCTGGCACGTGGAGTGCACCACCATCGCCTTGCGCTACCTGGGTATGACGTTCGACGTGCAAGGCGGTGGCACCGACCTGATCTTCCCCCATCACGAGATGAGCGCCGTTCAGGCACACGCCCTGAACGGCGCCTGGCCGTTCGCCCGGCACTACGTGCACCAGGCCATGGTGGGGCTGGGCGGGGAGAAGATGAGCAAGTCCCAGGGGAACGTGGTCAAGGTCTCGACGCTGCGTGCCGCTGGCCACGACGCCATGGCGATCCGCCTGCTGCTGCTGGCCCAGCACTACCGCACCGAATGGTCCTACACCCGCCAGGCGCTGGACGCGGCGCAGGAGCGCCTGCAGCGCTGGCGCGCGGCGCTGTGCGCGGGGTCGGGGCCGGCCGCTGCACCGACCCTGGTGCAGATCCGGGAGCGACTGGCCGACGACCTGGACGCGCCGGGCG
>DAIETC010000031.1 GCA_027345905.1 Kineosporiaceae bacterium
CCAAACAAATGGCATCAAAAATTGGCGCACTGTTGAGTTCTCAAAGACCACACACACACCACCAACACCCACCACAGGCACCAGCGGGGCAACTTGCACGTAGTGGTCCATCGTCGGGCCGACCGGAGTCGGCCGCAGTGGGGACCGGTGTCCTACCCTAGCAGGGCGCGACGGCTGCTCGGTGCATTGCACCTGGCCACCAGCCCCGGGCGAACCCGGTGCCTCGCGTCCTGCCCTGCAGGCCCGGAGCACGAGTGTGTCCGTTCCTACCTGGCGGGCTGACGTCGTCCAGGTTAGGACGCGGCGCTGGTGAGCGTCAAATCGGGGCCGCACAAGCCTTTTCAGGCGTCCAGCACCGCCGCAGCCAGTGCCTTCTTGCCACGACGCAGGACGGCGTAGCGCTCGTGCAGCAACGCACCGCGGTCCACGACCGCCTCCGGGTCGAGGACCTTCACGTTGTTCAGGTAGGCCCCGCCCTCGCTGATCGTGCGCCGGGCCGACCCGCGGCTGGACGCCAGACCGGTCTGGACGAGCAGGTCGACGACGCTGGCCCCGGGGGCGAACCGCGCCTGCGCCAGCTGCGCGGTCGAGTCACGCACGGTCGCGGCGTCCAGCTCGCTCAGGTCGCCGCGCCCGAACAGCGCCCGGCTGGCGGCGATGGCCTGCAGCGCGGCCCGTTCCCCGTGCACCAGGGCGGTGACCTCGCTGGCCAGCGCCTGCTGCGCCTCGCGGGCCGCGGGCCGATCGGCCGCGAGCTGCTCCAGCTGCTCGATCTGCTCACGGCTGCGGAAGGAGAAGACCCGCAGCAGGTGTCCCACCCGCTCGTCCTCGACGTTGAGCCAGAACTGGTAGAAGGCGTACGGCGAGGTCATCGCGGGGTCCAGCCAGACCGTGCCGCTCTCCGTCTTGCCGAACTTGGTGCCGTCGGCCTTGGTGATCAGCGGGGTGGCCAGCAGGTGCACGCCGGCCCCCTCGGCCCGGCGGATCAAGTCAGAACCTGCGGTGAGGTTGCCCCACTGGTCGATCCCCCCGGTCTGCAACGTGCAGCCGTAGGTGCGGAACAGCTCAAGGAAGTCCAGGCCCTGCAGGATCTGGTAGCTGAACTCGGTGTAGGAGATGCCCTCCTGGGAGTTCAGCCGCGCTGCCACGGCGTCCTTGCGCAGCATCGCGTTCACCCGAAAGTGCTTGCCTACGTCGCGCAGCAGGTCGATCGCCGACATCGGGCCGGTCCAGTCCAGGTTGTTGACGACCCGCACCCCGTTCTCGCCGTCGGCCGCCAGGAAGCGGGACACCTCGACGCGCAGGTTGTCGACCCACTCGGCCACCGTCTCACGGGGGTTGAGCACCCGTTCGGAGGTCGGCTTGGGATCGCCGATCAACCCGGTCGAGCCGCCCACCAGCGCGATCGGCCGATGGCCGGCGTCCTGCAGGCGACGCATCGTGAGCAGCTGCACGAGGCTTCCGATGTGCAGGCTCGGCGCCGTAGGGTCGAAACCGCAGTAGAACGTCACCGGCCCGGCGTCCAGCGCCTCGTGAAGCGCGGCCTCGTCCGTGCACTGGGCCACGAGCCCGCGCCAGCGCAGCTCGTCCAGGATGTCGCTCACGGCCGTCCTCTCGCCTCGACCGGACGTGTCTCGCCCGGCCCGTCGGCACCAATCGTGCCCGACTCACCACCCGCACCGCGACGCGGTTTGCGCCGGACGACGCCCGCGCGGTACGCCGAGACCGTGGGCTCGCCGTCCAGCCAGAACCGCCATGGGAAGTCCCGGGCGTCCCCGCCCGGGCCGCTCACACCCACCCGCGGCCCGGTGCGCACCGACCCCGCGACCCGGTCGGCCGACACCTGCACGCCTTGGGGCGCAACGGCTGCGCCGGGTTGCAGGATCGTCACGTCATTGCCGTTGTGCGTCCCGTCCAGGCCCATCGCCATGGTGAGCCGAGCCGGGCCGCGGGCCAGGTCACGATCGGCGCGCGCGCTCGGGCGGCGCGCGCGGGCCAGCTCGTGACCCTGCACCACCTCCCCGGCGCGCAGCAGCACAGCGGACGCCGTGCCGTCCGGCCCGCACACCAGGTTGGCGCACCAGTGCATCCCGTAGGTGAAGTACACGTACAGGTGCCCGGGAGGGCCGAACATGACGGCGGTGCGTGCAGTGCGGCCACGAAAGGCGTGCGAGCCGGGGTCGTCGGGGCCGGCGTACGCCTCGACCTCGGTCAGCCGGACGGCGACCACGCCCTGCGCGCTGCGGTGCACGAGCAGGCGGCCCAGCAGGTCCGGCGCGACCTCACGCACCGGGCGGGCGAAGAGCGTCTGCGCCGTCAACGGGCTCACGTCGGCCGGTGACCCTCCCCGCCCGCCCAGTCCCGGCCCTCGACCAGCGCGGCCTGGGCGGCGACGAGCTGCTCGGCGACGCGCACCGGCGCGGT
>DAIETC010000060.1 GCA_027345905.1 Kineosporiaceae bacterium
TCTCTGGGGGTACTGGCCGGAATGGGCCGTTGGGAATAGCCAGCTCTGCACGTCGCCCTGCTGCATGGCCGGTGGTCGGGCGAACTCACAAGAGGAGCGTCCCGCTCATCCATCGCGAGAGGAGTCCGGTGAGCAACCCGAGCAGCAGTGAGCCCGCCGCGGCGGCGACGGCGATGGTTGTCGACCAGGGGCGCGGTCGCGCCAGGTTGGTCCCAGGGCCGTGGAGCGCCGCCGTGGTGATCCAGCGCAGGTAGTAGAACAGCGAGACCAGGCTGTTCGCCAGCAGTAGCACGGTGAGCCAGGCCATGCCGCCGTCCCAGGCGGAGGTGGCGGCGATGAGCTTGCCGACGAACACCGCCGTCGGCGGTGTTCCGACCAGCCCGAGCAGGGCGACGACCAGTGCGACGGCGAGTAGAGGGTTGCGGCGGGCGAGGTCGGCGTAGTCGCGCAGATCTCGCGCCTGCGGGAGAGCCGTGGTGACCGCGAATGCGGCGACGTTGGTCAGCGCGTAGCCCGCGAGATAGAGCAGCATCGCTCGCATTGCTAGGTCGGAGCGGGCGGCGACGGCGACCGGCACGAGCAGGTACCCGACCTGACTGACCGTCGACCAGCCGAGCAAGCGCCGCGGGTCGTCCTGGCCGAATGCGGCGAGGTTGGCGAGCGACATGCTCAGCGCGGCGAGGGCCGCGACTACGACGGCGGCGCCGGCGCGGTCGGGCAGCGCGGTCACGAGGCGGAACACCGCGACCAGCGCCCCGATCTTTGGGACGGTGGTGACGAACGCGGCAACGGTCCCGGTGGCGCCCTGGGCGGCGTCCGGCACCCAGAAGTGCGCGGGGACGCCGCCGGCCTTGAACATCAGTCCCGCGACGATCGTCACGACGCCGGACACCAGGGCTGGCCGGGGGGCTTGCGCGAGGGACGCGGCGAGGTCGGGGTAGGCGGTGGTGCCGGCGAGTCCGTAGAGCAGGGTCACACCGAGCAGCAGCAGGATCCCGAACAATGCGCCGATCAGGTAGGTCTTGAGTGCCGCCTCGGCCGCTCGCGGTGTGCGGCCGAGGCCGATGAGGGCGTACAGCGGGACGCTGGCCAGCAGGAACCCGACGGCGAGCACGAGCAGGTCGTGGGCGCCGGCGAGTACGAGGGAGCCGGTGGTGGCGAGCAGCAGCAGGGCGTAGGTCTCGCTCTCGCGGTCGCTGCCGCCGATCTCGTCGCCGGCGATGCCCAGGATCAGCAGGGTGGCGACCGCGGCCACCACCCGGGCTGTCGTGGTCCCGATGTCGACGGCGAAGCCACCCTGGAAGGCGGTTTCCGGTCCCGGCGCCGCGAGCGCCGCCACCACGGACGCCGCCAGCGCTGCGGCGGCGACGATCCGCAGCCGCCACTGGCGCTCTCGGGGGGTGAAGGACCCGCCGAGCAGGCAGGCCAGTCCACCGGCGAACAGCAGGATTTCCGGCAGCATGGCGAGCGGGTGCGTGCCGCCGGTTTCCAGCCCGACGATCATCGGTCGACGACGCCGATCAGCGTGTGGGCGGCGGGTTCGATGATGTCGAGCACCGGGCGTGGGGCCAGGCCGATGACCAGCG
>DAIETC010000068.1 GCA_027345905.1 Kineosporiaceae bacterium
GTCCGGTGTCGACCCCGGCACGGCCGCACCTGCGCGCCGGGTCGCCCAGGTGCTGGCCGCAGCGGCCGACGCGCTCGCGGCGGGCGGCGCTGACGAGAGCCAGCACCCGAACGCCGAGACCGTGCTCTGGGCGATCTGGTCGGCCAGCCGCCTGGCCGAGGCCTGGCGTCGTACGGCGCTGGCCGCAGGGCCTTCGGGTGCCAGAGCCGACCGCGACCTGGACACCGTCGTCGCCCTGTTCGACGCCGCCGCCCGCTTCGTCGACCGGCTGCCGCATGCCGCGCCGGGCGCCTTCCTCGAGCACGTGCGCGGCCAGGAGGTGCCCGAAGACACCCTCGCCGAGCGCGCGGACGGCGCCGACGCGGTCTGGCTGCTCACCCCGGCGGGCGCGGCCGGACTGGGCTGGCGGGTCGTGGTCGTGGCGGGTGTCCAAGAGGGGGTCTGGCCCGACCTTCGCCTGCGCGGGTCCCTGCTGGGGTCCCAAGATCTCGTCGACCTCCTGCACGGCCACCCCGGCTCGACGCCGGCGGCCGTGCGTGCGGTGCGCGACGACGAGACCCGGTTGTTCCACGTCGCCGTCAGCCGGGCCAGCGAGCTGCTGGTCGTGACCGCGGTCCGCAACGAGGACGAGCAGCCCTCCGACCTGCTCGACCTGGTCGACCCGCCCCCCGGCGCGCTCGAGCACCACCAGTCCGGTGCCTGGGACGCGCAGGGCCAGCGGGCGCTGACCTCGGCGCCGGCGCCCCTGTCGTTGTCCAGTCTGGTCGCGCAGCTGCGCCAGGTCGTGACACATCCCCGGGCGGACGACGACCCGCGCAAGGGCGCCCACGTTCGCGCGGCCGCCGCGCAGCTGGCCAGGCTGGCCGCGGCGGGAGTGCCCGGGGCCGACCCATGCCACTGGCACGGGCTCGCCCCCCTGTCCGACGACGGACCGTTGCAGCTTGCCGGCCCGGTGCCGGTCTCGCCATCTCGCGTCGAGGAGTTCGAACGCTGCTCGCTGCGCTGGCTCTTGACCACAGCTGGGGGCCGGTCGGCGAGCTCGCTGGCCCAGGGCATGGGCAACCTGGTGCACGAGATCGCGGCCGACCTGCCGGACGCCGACGCCCAGACCCTCACCGCCGAGCTGCACCGACGCTGGGGCCGCCTGGGGCTGGGCGCCGGCTGGGCGGCCGACACCGAGCGTGCCCGGCTGGAGCGGATGATCGCCAAGCTGGGCGCCTACCTCGCCGCGCAGCGGGGCCAGTGGGAGCTCGTCGACGTCGAGGTGCCCTTCGCCGTGCAGGTGCCGCTGCAGCAGGGCGCGGCCGTGCTGACCGGACGCGTTGACCGGCTCGAGCGCGACGCCTCCGGTCGGCTGCGCGTGGTCGACCTGAAGACCGTGAAGACCCCGCCCGCCAACGGTGACATCGGCGAGCACGCCCAGCTCGGTATCTACCAGCTGGCGGTCCAGCACGGCGCGTTCAGCTCGGGTGAGCCGGTCGGCAGCGCGGGGGCGGCCCTGGTGCACCTGGGCACCGGCGCCGTCCACGCCAAGCAACAGCAGCAACCGCCGCTCACCGACGCCGAAGACCCCGACTGGGCGATGCGGCTCCTGGCTCGCGCCGCGACCGGCATGAGCGGCGCCACATTCGACGCGACGGTCAACGAGCTGTGCGGGCGCTGCTCGTTGCGCGGGTGCTGCCCGGCCAGCGCCGAGGGCCGGCCGGTGACCGGATGAGGTCAACCAGCGCCCCGGCCACCGAACCAGCTTCGCCGTCCCCGCCGGCGCCGTCCCCGCCGGCGCCAAGCGCGCTGCAGATCGCCCGGGCGCTGGGCCAGCCCGACCCGACCCCCGAGCAGCAGGCCGTGATCGAGGCGCCCCTGCAGCCGCTGCTGGTGGTGGCCGGGGCCGGGTCGGGCAAGACCGAGACGATGGCTGCGCGCGTGGTGTGGCTGGTCGCGGCCGGGCAGGTGCGACCAGAGCAGGTCCTGGGCCTGACCTTCACCCGCAAGGCGGCCGGCGAGCTGTCTGAGCGGATCCGGGCCCGGCTGCGGCGGTTGCGCTCTGCCGGGCTGCTGCCCCGGGCCGCCGGCACCGCTGCGGATGACCTTGAGGGCGAGGCGACGGTCTGCACCTACCACGCCTTCGCCGGCCGGATCGTTCGCGAGCACGGTCTGCGCCTGGGGGTCGAGCCCGACGCCCGTTTGGTGTCGCAAGCCGCCGCTTGGCAGCTCGCCAGCGAGGTCGTGGCGGCCTGGGACGGCCCGATGGGCTCGGTCGAGTACGCCGTGTCCACGGTGACGGCGGCGGTGCTCGACCTGGCTGGCCAGTGCGCCGAGCACCTGGTCGACACCGAGCGGATCGACGACCTGCTGGCCAGCCGGATCGAGCGACTGCTGGCCTTGCCCTACGGCGGCTCGGCGGGCTCGACGGGTTCGGCGGGTTCGGCTGGCTCGGTGGGCCGCAGCGGTTCGTCGGCACTGCGGCCCAAGGTGCGTGACCTGGTGACCAGGCTCGAGGCGCGACGTCAGCTCCTGCCGGTCGTCCAGGCCTACCGCCGGCTCAAGCGCGAGCGCGACAGTCTCGACTTCGGCGACCAGGTGGCGCTGGCGGCCGAGCTCGCCGCCAGCGTCCCGCAGCTCGTGGCCGCCGAGCGCTTACGGGCCCGCGCCGTCCTGCTCGACGAGTACCAAGACACCAGTCACGCCCAGCTGGTGCTGCTGCACGCCCTGTTCGGGGACGGGCACGGCGTCAGCGCGGTGGGTGACCCGCACCAGTCCATCTACGGCTGGCGCGGGGCCAGCGCCGGCACGCTGCAGCGGTTCGCGGAGCGCTTTCGCGACACCAGCGGCCAGCCGGCGCGGGCGCTCGCACTGTCCACCAGCTGGCGCAACGACCGCGGCGTGCTCGACGCCGCCAACGCCGTCGCCGCCCCCCTCCATGCCCAGTCGCGGGTTTTCGCCCCCCTGCTCTCGCCCCGGCCCACCGCCGCTGCCGGACGGGTGCTGGTCCGCTCGTTCGAGACCGTCGAAGACGAGGCGCGCGCGATCGCCGAGCACCTGGGCGCCCTGTGGTGGGACGCCAGCGGCGCACACGCCCAGGTGAGCGCCGCGGTGCTGTGCCGCAAGCGCTCGCAGTTCGAGGTCATCGAGGCGGCGCTGCGCGAGCGCGGTCTGCCGGTCGAGGTCGTCGGTCTCGGTGGCCTGCTCACCACCCCGGAGGTCAGCGACCTGCTGGCCGCCCTGCACGTGGTCCACGACCCGACCCGTGGCGACCGGCTGATGCGGCTGCTCACCGGGGCCGGGGTCCGCCTGGGCCCGCGCGACCTGATGGCTTTCGGTTCCTGGTCGCGTGAGCTGCACCGCCGCCATGCCGGCCGCTCTGGCGGCGTTGAGCCCGCTCCCGACGCCGACGTGGTGGTCGACGAGGTCGACGAGAGCAGCCTGGTCGAGGCCCTGGACGACCTGCCGCCGCCGGGCTGGCGAGACGCCCAGGGCCGCTCGCTGTCCGCCGCCGGTGCGCGGCGGCTCGCGGCGCTGGCGGCGACGATGCG
>DAIETC010000072.1 GCA_027345905.1 Kineosporiaceae bacterium
CCCGTTGCCGCTGCGCCGGCCCGCCTGGGGCCAGAGCGCCGGTCGGGGCTAGAACCGGCGCGCGAGAAGCTGTTCGGCGATCTGCACCGCGTTCAGCGCCGCACCCTTGCGCAGGTTGTCGCTGACGACGAACATCGTCAGGCCGCGCCCGTCCGGCACCGTCGAGTCCGCCCGGATCCGGCCGACGTACGACGGGTCGCGACCGGCCGCGGCCAGCGGCGTCGGGACGTCGGCCAGCTCGACCCCCTGGGCGTCGGCCAGCAGCGCGGTGGCCTCGCCCGGTGACAGTGGACGCTCGAACTCGGCGTGAATCGCCAGGCTGTGCCCGGTGAACACCGGGACACGCACGCAGGTTCCGGCGACCAGCAGGTCGGGCGCGTGCAGGATCTTGCGGGACTCCCCGCGCAGCTTCTGCTCCTCCTCGGTCTCGCCGCTGCCGTCCTGGACCAGCGACCCGGCGAGCGGGACGACGTTGTACGCGATCGGCTCGACGTACACCTTGGGCGCCGGCAGCTCGACGGCGCGCCCGTCCAGCGTGAGCCCGGCGGCGCCGTCCACGACCGCCCGCAGCTGCGAGTCCAGCTCCTCGACCCCCTTGCCGCCCGAGCCGGAGACCGCCTGGTAGGTCGCGACCCGCAACCGCACCAGTCCGGCCCGGGCGTGCAGCGGGGCCAGCACCGGCATCGCGGCCATGGTCGTGCAGTTCGGGTTCGCGACGATGCCGAGGGGGGTTTCGTCCAGGTCGGCGGGATTGACCTCGCTGACGACCAGCGGCACCTGCGGGTGCATCCGCCAGGCCGAGGAGTTGTCGACGACGATCGCCCCGGCCGCGGCCGCCCGCGGCGCCAGCTGCAGCGAGGCCGGCTTGCCGTTGCTGAACAGGGCGATGTCGATGCCCGACAGGTCGGCGGTGGCCGAGTCCTCGACGACCACCTCGCCGCCTTGCCAGGCCAGCCGTGACCCCGCCGAGCGTGCCGAGGCGAGGAAGCGCACGTCGTCCAGGGGGAAGCCGCGCTGGGCGAGCAGGGTGCGCATCACCCCGCCCACCTGACCGGTTGCTCCGAACACACCGACGCGCATGTGCCAAGGGTAGCGACCGGCTCCTAGGATCGGTCCACCACGAGGAGGTACGTCGATGAGCCCGGTCCGCGAGTCCTTCACCTTCGGCGCCGACCACGGTGTGCCGCCCGGGGTGGCGCCGTTCTCGCACGTGACCCGCTGGGGCTCGCTGCTGTTCGTCACCGGGCAGATGCCCACCGACCTGCGTGGGGAGCTGGTCGGTGGCGGCGTCCTGGCCCAGGCCGAGCAGGTGCGCCAGAACCTGCTCGGGTGCCTGCGGCCGTTCGGGCTGACCCTGGACGACGCGCTGATGGTCCGCGTGTACCTGACCGAGTTCGACCGGGACTTCGCGGCGTTCAACGAGGTGTACCGCACCTGGTTCACCCGGGCGCTACCCAGCCGCACCTGCGTCGGAACCAACGGGCTGGCCGCCGGGGCCGACATCGAGATCGACCTGGTCGTCGGCGTTCCCGACCGGGTCGCCACGCAGGAGCCGGACTAGAAACCCAGGCGCTGCAGCTGCTTTGGGTCGCGCTGCCAGTCCTTGGCGACCTTGACGTGCAGGTCGAGGTAGACCCGCTGCCCCAGCAGCGCCTCGATGCTGCGCCGCGCGTTGGTGCCCACCTCTTTCAGGCGCGCGCCGCCACGGCCGATGACGATCGCCTTCTGGCTGGGTCGCTCGACGAACAGGTTGACCCGGATCTCCAGCAGCGGGTCGTTCTCGGGCCGACCCTCGCGTGGCGTCATCTCGTCGACGACCACCGCGAGGCTGTGCGGCAGCTCGTCGCGCACCCCCTCCAGCGCCGCCTCACGGATCAGCTCGGCGACCATCACGGCTTCTGGCTCGTCGGTCAGCTCACCGTCGGGGTACAGCGCCGGCCCAGGGGGCAGGTGCGCCACGAGCAGGTCCGCGACGACGTCCACCTGCTCGCCTTTCAGGGCGGACGTCGGCACGATGTCGTCCCACTCGCCCAGCGCGTCGACGTCCAGCAGGTGCTGGGCCAGGCGCTCGCGGTCCACCCGGTCGGACTTGGTCGCGACCGCCACCACCGGGGTGCCGCGCCCGCCACGTCGGATCTCGGCCAGTACGCCGGCGATGAACCGGTCGCCGGGCCCCACCTTCTCGTCGGCCGGTAGGCAGAAGGCGATCACGTCGACCTCGGTCAGCGTGTCGCGCACCACGGTGTTCAGGCGCTGGCCCAGCAGGGTGCGCGGGCGGTGCAGGCCGGGGGTGTCGACCAGGATCAGCTGGGCGTCAGGGCGGTTGAGGATGCCTCGGATCGCGTGCCGGGTGGTCTGTGGCTTGCTGGAGGTGATCGCCACCTTCTCGCCGACCAGCGCATTCGTGAGCGTCGACTTGCCGACGTTCGGGCGCCCGAGGATGCACGCGAAACCCGAACGGTGCTGCTCGGACGTCGGGGGTGGGGTCACCCGCTCATGCTCCCACCCGCGTCGACCCCCGAAAACTCAGGATTGGGGCAACTGCGCATCGCCGGCGATGCGCAGTTGCCCCAATCGGCGCGAATCGTGGACGACGCCGCTCAGGGGACGTCGGCGGGCGCCGGCGCTTCGGCCGGCTGCAGGCGCACCAGGACCGTGGCGATCCGGTGCCGGCGTCCGGCGGGCCGCTCGGCCACCAGCTCGAGCCCGTGCGCGAGCGCGCGGGCGCCGGGGATCGGCACCCGGCCGAGCGCCTTGGCCAGCAGACCACCGACGGTGTCGACGTCCTCGTCCTCGATGTCGCGGTCGAACAGCTCGCCGAGCTCGTCCAGGTGCAGGTTCGAGCGCACCCGCAGCTGCCCGTCGTCCAGGCGCTCGACCGGCGCGTCCTCGCGGTCGTACTCGTCGGTGATCTCGCCGACGATCTCCTCCAGGACGTCCTCGATGGTGACCAGGCCCGCGGTGCCGCCGTACTCGTCGACCACGATCGCCACGTGCGACTGGTCCCGCTGCATCTCGCGCAGCAGGTCGTCGACCGGCTTGCTCTCGGGAACGAAGTGTGCGGGACGCATGACCTCGCGCACCGTCGTCCCCAGCTCGGCGGCGGCGTCGGCGAACACGCGGCGGCTGACGTCCTTGAGGTACAGGACGCCGAGGATGTCGTCGGGGCCTTCGTCCACCACCGGGATCCGCGAGAACCCGGACCGCAAGAACAGGGACAGCGCCGAGCGCAGCACCTTGTCGTGGTCGACGACCACCATGTCGGTGCGCGGCACCATTACCTCGCGCACGATGGTGTCTCCGAGCTCGAAGACCGAGTGCAGCATCTGCTGCTCGCCGGCCTCGATGACCTCGTTCTCACCGGCCAGGTCGACCAGCTCGCGCAGCTCGGCCTCGTCGTTGAACGGCCCGTCCCGGTAACCCTTGCCGGGCGTCACGGCGTTGCCCAGCGCGACGAGCAGCCGCGCCACGGGGCCGAGCAACCGAGCCAGCCAGACCAGCAGGGGTGCGGACGCGAGCGCGACCGACTCGGCGTGCTGGCGGCCCAGCGTGCGTGGGCTGACCCCCACGAGGACGAACGAGACCACGACCATCACCCCGGCGGCGACGACCAGTGCGACCCAGCGCTGCTCGAACAGGCCGGTGCAGGTGATCGTCACGAAGACGGCGGCGAAGGACTCGCACACCACACGCACGAACGTGGAGACGGACAGGTAGCGCGCACTGTCGTGCACGACCACTGTGAGGGGCGTCGAACCACGTCGCCCGTCCGCGGCCAGCTGCGCCGCCCGGTTTCGCGAGATCTTGGCCACCGAGGCCTCGGCTGCGGCCAGGAGCGCCGCGAGCAGCACCAGCAACGTGGCCAGCAGTGCCAGCTGCACCTGCGGGGGGTTCATCGCCCGTCCGCGCCCCCGCCGGTGCCGCGGCCGGCGAGGTAGGTGAGCAGCAACCGGCGTTGCAGCTCGAACATCTCCTTCTCCTGCACGGGTTCTGCATGGTCGAAACCCAGCAGGTGCAAGATGCCGTGCGCCGTCAGCAGCAGCAGCTCCTCCTGGGTGGCGTGGCCGGCCTCGACGGCCTGGCGCGCGGCGACCGAGGGGCACAGGACGACGTCACCCAGCAGCCCGGGTGACGGTTCCTCGTCGTCGCGCCCCGGGCGCAGCTCGTCCATCGGGAAGCTCATCACGTCGGTCGGGCCGGGCAGGTCCATCCACTGCACGTGCAACCGCTCCATCGCCGGCTCGTCGACCAGGACGATCGACAGCTCGGCTTGCGGGTGGACGCGCATGGTGTCCAGGACATGCCGCGACAAGGTCACCAGCTCGCGCTCGTCGACCGCCACGTCGGACTCGTTGTTGACCTCGATGCTCATCGCGGCGGCGTCATCGGGCGCGGCGCACCACGGTCTGGGACGGGCCTTGGCGCGTGTCGTCGTACCGGCCGTATGCCTCGACGATCTCGCCAACCAACCGGTGGCGGACGACGTCGCTGCTGGTCAGTGTCGAGAAGTGCACGTCGTCGATACCGGCCAGGATGTCCTGCACGACCCGCAGCCCCGAGGGGGTGCCTGAGGGCAGGTCGACCTGGGTCACGTCGCCGGTGACCACCATCCGCGATCCGAACCCGAGCCGGGTCAAGAACATCTTCATCTGTTCCGCGGAGGTGTTCTGGGCCTCGTCCAGGATGATGAACGCGTCGTTCAGGGTGCGTCCGCGCATGTAGGCAAGCGGCGCGACCTCGATCGTGCCGGCGGCCATCAGACGCGGGATCGACTCGGGGTCGAGCATGTCGTGCAGCGCGTCGTACAGCGGGCGCAGGTAGGGGTCGATCTTGTCGGTCAGCGTGCCGGGCAGGAAGCCGAGCCGTTCGCCGGCCTCGACGGCCGGTCGGGTCAGCACGATGCGGGTGACCTTCTTGGCCTGCAGGGCCTGGATCGCCTTGGCCATGGCCAGGTAGGTCTTGCCGGTGCCCGCCGGCCCGATCCCGAACACGATGGTGTGCTGGTCTATCGCGTCCACGTAGTGCTTCTGGTTCAGCGTCTTGGGGCGCACCGTGCGGCCCCGGCTGGACAAGATGTTCAACGTCAGGACGTCGGCGGGACGCTCGCTGGTCTGCTGGCGCAGCATCGTGATGGCCCGGTCGACGTTGTCGGCGCTCAGCGGATGGCCGGTGGCGATCACCACGAGCAGCTCGTCGAGCAGCCGTTCCAGCAACGCGATCTCACCGGATGGCCCGGTAGCGGTGATCTCGTTGCCGCGCACGTGCAGGTCGAGCCGGGCAAAGCCGCGCTCGATGCGGCGCAGCAGCTCATCGCCTGGTCCGAGCAGCGCCACCATGGGCACGTCGGGTGCGATGACAAGGGTCTGTGGTTCGGTGGGGGTCGCGAGGTCGCTGGTCGGCTCGCCGTCCGGCGTGGTGGTGAAGTCAGCCATGGTCGGCCTGAGGCCTGATCGCCCTCTCGGGTAGGGGTCACGACCACCCCATCCTACCAAGGTCGGCCGATCCCGACCGGCTCACGACGAAGTCCGGTCAGCGACCGAAGGGCAAGTCCGGTCAGCGACCGAAGGGCATTGGACGCCGGGTCATCGGGTAGGTCGCCCAGTACATCCGCCGAGCCCCGCCCGCTTCGTCGCGGATGACGCGCAGCAGCTCGCCTTGCTCGCGCCCACTGACGACTCGCCAGCGGTCCGTGCCGTCCCGGCGCAGCACGGCCGGCGTCCGCTCCGGAGCCGCCGCCAGCGCCAGCTCCAGATGGCCACCCTCGGGCCCGTCGAGCGCCGCATCGTCCCCGCATCGCCACGAGAGCAGGTGCTGGGTGCCCTCGCTCCACCACGGGCCGAGCAGGTCCTCGACATCGGCGGGGACCGGGGCGCCCGGCCGCCACACCGGCTGCGGTTGCGGGTCTTCCTGCAGGATCGTGGTGGCCAGCTCAAGGGCAAGGGCACCAGGTTCTGCGGCCCGCGAGGTGTTGGTGAGGACGACGACGCCGAGCTGGCTCCCCCGGTCGACCACCATGCTGGCCAAGAAGCCAGGCATCGCGCCGTCGTGGCCGACCAACAGCCGTTCGTCGCGCCGGTGCAACATCAGGCCCAGCCCCCAGCCGAGGGTCCACCGCTCCTGGTCGGCCATCGTGTGCAGGTGCGTCATCTCGGCGACCGTGCCAGCGGCCAGCACCTTCGGATCCGGTGCCGCCCAGAAGGCCGCCCACCGGCCCAGGTCGGCGGCCGTCGTCCACAGTTCGGCGGCAGGGGCGAACGCGTGCCCGGGAAACAGCGGCTCGGGCAGCAGGCGGTCGGCGTACGGGTCGGTGAAGTAGCCGCGCGCTGCCGGAGCGATCGGCTCCAGCGTCGTACGGTGCAGGCCGAGCGGCTCCAAGACGTTGTGCTGCAACACATCTGGCCAGGTCGAGCGGTGCACCTGGGCGACCACCTGGCCCAGCAGCGCGTAGGCCAGGTTCGAGTAGTGCCAGCGCTGGTGCGGTGCGAGCACCGCCTCCGCCTGCGCCAGGTCGGCGATCAGTGTCGGCAGGTCCGGGCCCTGCAGCGCCTCCCAGATCTCACCCACCGGCTCGCGTTGCACGCCGGACAGGTGGCACAGCATGCGCCGCAAGCTCAGCGCGCCGTGCGCCGGTACGTCCAGGTGCGCGTCGAGGCGGTCGTCGAGGTCAAGCAGCCCGGCGTCGCGGGCCTGCAGCACGAGCACCGCCGTGAACGTCTTGGTGATCGAGCCCATGCGGTACTGCACATCCGGCCCGGCAGCCAGCAGCGGCGGGTCCGCGCGCCCGTCCCCACCCAGGTCGGCCCCGCCCACGCTGACATCGAGCAGCGCCGTGCCGCTCCGGACCACCCGCACCGTCACCGAGGGGGCGCACCATCCCCGTTGGGCCTGCGAGACCTTGCGCTCCAACGAACCGGCTAGCGCCGATGGCAGCTCGTTCACCCCGGCGGCCAGGCCATACCGCGCCCGGCCAGCACATGCCCGTGCACGTGATAGACGCTCTGGCCGGCATCCGGTCCGGAGTTGAAGACCAGGCGGAACTGCCCGCCAGCCTGTTCCTGGGCGATCGACGCGCCCATCCGTACGAGCGCCCCGAGGGCGTCCGGGTCGGCGCGGGCGAGGGTGGCGACGTCCGCGTGGTGCTCACGCGGGACCACCAGCACATGTACCGGCGCCTGGGGGTTCAGGTCACGAAAGGCGACCACCTGGTCGTCTTGTGCGATCAGCTCGGCGGGCAGCTCGCCGGCCACCACGCGGCAGAACAGGCAGTCGGGGTCACGCAGCGCGGGGGTGCTCACGGCGGCAGGCTACCCGTAGTTCGGGTCGCCGCGCCCTCGCCGCCGGGTTCCAGACCCATCCCGGCCCCAGCCCTCTCGCCCCTCGCTGTTCGCCACTTGTGACGGCGTGTCAACCCCTCCGGATGGATCGAGACGTTGACACGCCGTCACAAGTGGAGGCGGACGACGGATCGCTGAGCCGCGAGCCACGCTGCCACACTGGCGACCATGTGGATCGGTTGGATGGAGGTTGACCTGCTGCTCGGCGACGTGGGGTCGTTGAAGGCCAAACGCTCGGTGGTGCGCCCGTTGGTCGCCGAGCTGAAGCGCCGCTTCGATGTGGCCGCAGCCGAGGTGGACGGGCTGGCGCTGTACCGGCGAACGGGGGTCGGCGTGTGCTTGGTCGCGGCCGATCGCGCACACGTGGTCGAGGTGCTCGATGCGGTTGAGCAGTTCGTCGCCCAGCGACCCGAGGCCGAGCTGCTCAGCGCGCACCGGCGAATCACCAGCAGCGACGACGAGTAGCGGTTCGAGATCCGCGCCTGAGATGATGCGGCCCGCAGCGAATGCGCCTGAAGGATGCGCGCGGATCGGAGGAGATCATGGCGCGGTACCCCCAGCTGCTGCACACCGCGATCGACACCACCGACGTACGAGCACTTGCCGAGTTCTATCGCCAGTTCCTGGGTCTGCAGTACCGGCCGGGCGACGAGCCTGCCGTAGACGGCGACGTTGACGATGCGGACTGGCTCGTCCTCATCGACGCGAGCGGCACCCGCCAGCTGGCGTTCCAGCAGGTCGAGCGACTGGACCGGACGACGTGGCCCAGGCATGAGGTCCCCATGCAGATGCACCTCGACTTCACGGTGTCGACTCTGGAGGAGCTGCAGGAACAGCGCGGGCGGGCCGAGGCACTCGGAGCACAGTTGCTGCTCGACCGAACCGACGACGCCGACGAACCGCTCTACGTTCTGGCCGACCCGTCGGGCCACCCGTTCTGCGTCTTCGTCGCCTGATCAGCTCCCGCCCGGACCGCCGGAACGGCACCACTTGGTTGTCGCCCTGTCGCGTTACTCGACGATGACCAGGTTCGCCATGTCGACGACCGGCCGGTACCCGAGGGCGGCGTAGATCTTGTTCGAGGTCGGGTTCGCCTGGTCGGTGAACAGGCAAACCCGCACCCCCTGCGCCTGCAACCGCCGGGAAACCTCGGCCACGGCGTTGCTCGCCCAGCCGCGGCCGCGCTGGGCCGGTGGGGTGTACACCGGCCCCACTCGGGCCACGCCGAACGACGGTGGGCTGGCGGCCGTCAGATGGACCGGCGTTCCCCCCTCGTCCACCCAGAACCAGATCTGCTGGCCTACGAGCCGACGCAGCAGCTCCGACCGGTCAGGTGCTTCGTGTGCGCTGGAGCCGCGCGGGCGACCAGCCTGCTCGTCGGCGTCGCCCATGAACGCGGCGAACCACTTCGTCACCAAATCCAGGTCGTCGGCTGTTGCGGCCACCAGCTCGCCCGGGACGGGTGCCGGGGGCGTCGGCTCCACCGAGCTCGTGCAGCCGGATGTGCTGGCTCACCTCGACTCGTCCGCCACCGAGCCGCGCCAGCTCGGCCGCGCACACGTCAACCGCGGGTAACGCGCCATTGACGCCGAGCACCTCCTCCCCGCGCCCGTGCAAGGTTCTGGCCAAGGCCAGCGCCCGGTCGTCCGGCATGGGCAGCAGGAACGCCGGGTACGGCGCAAACGTGGCCGTCCGCATCCCGGCTCCCACCACAGCTGCGGCGTCGCCGTGGACCACCAGCCACCAGTCCCTGTCCGGCGGCGCGATCCCGTCGTCCCGCTGTGCGAGCGCTCGATGGGCGGTCGTGGTCACGACCGTGCTGACCACCGGGTCCGCCGACAGGTAGTCACCCGCCACGGCGAGAAACTGCGCCGGATCGCGGTAGAACTCAAGTCGCACACCGGACGCCGGGCTCGGGCTCATCCGCGAAGGCTCAGACCTCCGGAAGTAGTTCCGGGCTGACTGTTGAGATTTCATGCGGCGGCGAGTTGGTAGGTCAGGGTGCGGCGGTCGCCGGGCAGGGTGGCTGGGGTGGCGTTTAGTTCCTGGGTGAGCAGGGTGAGGGCGCGGGCG
>DAIETC010000078.1 GCA_027345905.1 Kineosporiaceae bacterium
CCCGGTTGGCGTCACGGTCTTCGTCGAGGGTGAGGAGGAGTCCGGCTCACCCTCGCTGGGCGCCATCTTGCGAGCGCACCACGAGCGGCTGCGCGCTGACGTGCTCGTGCTGGCCGACTCCACCAACTGGAAGATCGGGACGCCGGCCCTGACCACGAGCCTGCGCGGCCTGGTCGAGGCGTTCGTCGAGGTGCGCACCCTGGAGCACGCCGTGCACAGCGGTATGTACGGCGGCCCCGTCATGGACGCGCTCACCGCCCTGACCCGCCTGCTGGGCTGCCTGCACGACGACGCGGGTGACGTGGCGGTGCCGGGCCTGGTGGCCAGCCAGGCGGCCGACCTCGACCTGACCGACGCCCAGCTGCGTGCCGATGCCAGCGTGCTGGACGCCGTCGCGCTGGTGGGCACGGGAACCTTGACCTCGCGGCTGTGGACCCGCCCGGCCGTGACCGTCGTCGGCATCGACGCCCCCTCGACCCAGCGCGCCTCGAACACCCTGCAGCCCAGGGCCAAGGCCAAGCTCTCGCTGCGCGTGGCCCCGAGCCAGGACCCGATGCGCGCCTACGAGGCGCTGGCCGCCCACCTGCAGGCGCACGCGCCGTGGGGCGCGCAGGTCCAGGTGAGCCTGAAGGAGACCGGCGCCGGCTTCGCCGCTGAGGCCAGCGGTCCGGCGTACGACGCGGCGCGGGCCTCGTTCGCCGACGCCTGGGGGGTCGAACCGGTCGACATGGGGGTCGGCGGTTCGATCCCGTTCATCGCCGAGTTCGCGGCGATGTTCCCGCACGCGGCGATCCTGGTCACCGGCGTCGAAGACCCCGACACCCGAGCCCACGGCGCCGACGAGAGCCTGCACCTCGGGGAGTTCGAGCGCGTCTGCCTCGCCGAGGCCATCCTGCTGGAGCGCCTCGGCGGCTGAGCCCCCGCGTCGGGCGCCCTCGGTGTGCCGCCGGTGCTGGACCGCCCGTACTGGGCCCCGCTGACGTATGCTTGGCGCAGAAGCATCGCGGGAACACCGCGCGCGCCCCAGTGGTTGCGACCTGCGACCGCCGACCCCGAGAAGAACAGGGATGCCGCTCATGAGCGAGACCACCCAGACCACGTCCACCGTCGAGACCAAGCCCAGCCACGGCGTGACCCTCACGGACGTCGCCGTCGAGAAGGTCTCGAGCCTGCTGCAGCAAGAAGGTCGCGACGACCTGCGGCTGCGGATCGGCGTCCAGCCCGGCGGCTGCTCCGGGCTGATCTACCAGCTGTACTTCGACGAGCGCACCCTGGACGGCGACCTGACGGTCGACTTCGGTGGCGTCGAGGTCGTCCTGGACAAGATGAGCGCCCCCTACCTGGACGGCGCCACCATCGACTTCACCGACACGATCGAGAAGCAGGGCTTCACGATCGACAACCCGAACGCGGGCAGCAGCTGCGCCTGTGGTGACAGCTTCAGCTGATCGCTGCACGTCCGTACGACTCGACCCCGGCCCCGGACAGGTGCCGGGGTCGAGTCGCGTCGCCAGCGCGTTCGTGGCCTGTAAGGTCGCCGGGTGCAGATCGCGATCACCGGCTCCATCGCCACCGACCACCTGATGACCTTCTCCGGCCGGTTCGCCGACTCACTGGTCGTCGAGCAGCTGGACAAGATCTCGCTGTCGTTCCTCGTCGAAGAGCTGGTGGTACGCCGCGGGGGAGTGGGCGCGAACATCGCGTTCGGCATGGGCAACCTCGGGCTGCGCCCCCTGCTGGTGGGTGCCGTGGGCGCCGACTTCGCCGAGTACCGGTCGTGGCTGGAGCGTCACGGCGTGGACACCGGCCACGTGCACGTCTCGGAGCTGCGGCACACCGCGCGGTTCGTCTGCACCACCGACACGGACCAGGCGCAGATCGCCTCGTTCTACGCCGGCGCCATGAGCGAGGCCCGCGAGATCGAGCTGTCCCCGCTGGCCGACCGGGTGGGCGGCCTGGACCTGGTGCTGATCGGCGCGAACGACCCAGAGGGGATGCTGCGGCACACCCAGGAATGCCGTGAGCGCGGCTACCCGTTCGTCGCCGACCCGAGCCAGCAGCTGGCGTTCTCCAACGGCCCCACCATCCGTCAGCTGATCCAGGACGCGACATACCTGTTCAGCAACGAGTACGAGGCGGCCCTGACCGAGCAGAAGACCGGCTGGAGCGCCGAGGAGATCCTCGCCCTGGTCGGCACCCGGGTGACGACCCTGGGCGCGCAGGGAGTGCGCATCGAGCGCAAGGGCGAACCCAGCATCCACGTCGCAGTGGCCCGCGAGCTGCGCAAGGCCGACCCGACCGGTGTGGGCGACGCGTTCCGC
>DAIETC010000092.1 GCA_027345905.1 Kineosporiaceae bacterium
AGGGTCGGGTGGTGCTCGTGTCCGCCCACGGCAACTCGCTGCGCGCCCTGGTCAAACACCTCGACGGCGTGGACGACGTCACGATCGCCGGCCTGAACATCCCCACGGGCATCCCTTTGGTCTACCGGCTGGACGCCGAACTGCGCCCGACCAAGTCGGGTGGGGAGTACCTGGATCCCGATGCTGCGGCCGCGGCGATCGAGGCGGTCGCGTCCCAGGGACGCTAGCGCTGCGGCGTCCCGCGGCGCAGCCGGAAGGTCGGCCGGGGCTGGATTGACCGAGGCTTGAAGGGGGTTGGCGGTCGACCGGGTCAGCGGGGCGCGTTCGCGGTCTGGTACGCCTGGTGCCAGTCGCCGGTCACGAGGTACACGACCCGGCGGGCCACCGAGACGGCATGGTCGGCAAACCGTTCGTAGTAACGGGCGACGAGGGTGATGTCGACGGCGCACTCCATGCCGTACTCCCAGTCGCCACTGAGCAAGGTGGTGAAGATCTGCCGGTGCAGCCGGTCCATGTCGTCGTCGTCCTGCTCGAGCTCGACGGCCGAGTTCAGGTCCTTGCTGGCGATCACGCTGCCAGCCTTGCTGACGATCCGTTCGGCGATCTGCCCCATCTCCAGGATCGTCGAACGCAGCACGGGGGGAACCGCCGAGTCCGGGTAGCGCCGCCGGGCAACCTTGGCGACGTGCCGCGCCAGATCGCCCATGCGTTCGAGGTCGGCGCTCATCCGCATGCCGGTGACGATGATCCGCAGGTCGGTGGCGACCGGCTGCTGACGGGCCAGCAGGTCCAGCGCTGAGTCGTCCAACGTGCGCTGCAGACGGTCGATCTCCTCGTCCGCGGCGATGACGCTCTCGGCGAGGGCGATGTCGGCGTCCAGCAGCGCGGTCGTGGCGCGGGCCATCGCCGAACCGGCGAGCCGGGTCATCTCGACCAGCTGCTCGGAGGTGCGCTCGAGGTCCTCGTGAAAAGCATCGCGCATGGGCGGATGGGTCCTCTCGTTCGATCACCGGTGCCTGCAACACAGACCACGCCCATGATGCCGTGTCCAGGCTGTCACCACCCCATGAACGCGGACCAGAGTTCGGGTGAACATCGGCTGAAGCGTGCGTCGTCGGGCGCGTCAACGGTCCTTGTAGGGGCGGGGCGCTGCGTACGCTGGCTGGTGTGGATCCTTCGGCGATAGCGACGTTGAGTGGCGGCGTGGGACTGCTCGCCGGCGTGGCAGCGGTGCTGGCCGTACGACGTCCCCGCCGTCCGCTGCAGGTGCGCGCCGCGGGGCCGGGTGAACCGACCCTGCCGCCGGGCATCGCAGATGTGCTGGCCGTGCTGCGCGCAAGCGCGGTCGTGGTGGACCGCGACGACGCCGTGGTCAAGGCCAGCTCCGCGGCGTACGCGTACGGCATCGCGGCCGGCAAAGAGCTGACCCATCCCGAGCTGCGGCACCTGGCCCGGTTGGTGCGCCGCGACGGCGTGATCCGTGAGAGCGAGCTCGAGCTGGCGCGCGGGCCGCTGGGGCGCGGGCAGCTGGTGGTGCGGGCTCGCGTCGCCCCGCTGGGAACCGACCACATCCTGCTGCTGGTCGACGACCTCACCGAGACGCGCCGGGTCGAGGAGGTCCGCCGCGACTTCGTCGCCAACGTCAGTCACGAGCTGAAGACGCCGATCGGTGGGATCTCGCTGCTAGCCGAGGCGGTGCAGGACGCCAGCGACGACCCGGAGGCGGTGCGCCGGTTCGCCAGCCGCATGCAGGTGGAGTCCGCACGCCTGACCCGGCTGGTGCAAGAGATCGTGGACCTGTCCCGGCTGCAGGTGGCCGACACGCTGCACCAGCCCGAGATCGTTCGGGTGGACGCCGTCGTCAACGAGGCGGTGGACCGATGCCGGTTGGTCGCGGCCGCCAAGGACATCGACCTGGTGGTCTCGCTGGAGCCCGAAGCCCGCGTCTACGGCGACGCGCACCTGCTCATGACGGCCACTCGTAACCTGATCGACAACGCCGTCGCCTACTCGCCGGGCAGCACCCGCGTGGCCATTGCCGTGACCCGCCATCACGGACTGGTCGAGATCGGCGTCACCGACCAGGGCGTGGGCATCGCCGAGGACGACCAGGTGCGGATCTTCGAGCGTTTCTACCGCGTCGACCCCGCCCGCTCGCGCAGCACGGGCGGCACCGGCCTGGGCCTGGCGATCGTCAAGCACGTGTGCGCCAACCACGGCGGTGAGGTCACCGTCTGGAGCCAGCCCGGCCAGGGCGCCACCTTCACCATGCGCCTTCCGGACGCCGCGAGCGCGGTGGCCATTGACGCCGACCCGGCCAGCGTGCCGGCCACGCCCACCGACCTCGCATCTCCCGACCGGGGGGTGCGCACAACCGTCATCCCGGGCGCCAGCGTGCCGGGCGCCA
>DAIETC010000098.1 GCA_027345905.1 Kineosporiaceae bacterium
CGGGTCGGCCGCACCACCTTGCGCAGCTCGGCGACGACCTGGCGCAAGAACAGGGCAGGGTCAAAACGGCGCGCCGGCCGGGCGGACGCCGAGCGTGAGCGCCGAGGGCTGCTCGCGTCGTCCGTGCTGGTCTGCGTCACGTGTTGGTCCTCACCTGATCGTCCCGAGCGGCCCCCGGGCGGGAGCCTGGCGCAGGGCAGGAGGGACTCGAACCCCCAACCGCCGGTTTTGGAGACCGGAGCTCTACCAATTGAGCCACTGCCCTACGGGCGTACGACGGCCGGGGCCGGTGCGCGATGCCAGCGCACCGCAGTGCCGGGCATGGCTCATCGTGGCGGCCGTCAAACCACCCACCGAGGGAGTGTACGCGAGGTCGGGGACAGGGGTCGAACCGGTGAACCGGACCGTCCGCGGTGGCACCGCAGCCGGGACTCGGCCAGTGGCACAGAGCCAGAAGGCGCCAATGGCACAGAGCCTGGAGGCGCCAGTGGCACAGAGCCTGGAGGCGCCAGTGGCACAGAGCCTGGAGGCGCCAATGGCACAGAGCCTGAATGCGCCAGTGGCACAATGGCGCGGGTGAGCGAACAGCGAACCCAGCCCGGCGCCACCACCCTCGCACCTTCGGGGGTGAGCCGACGGGTCGGCGCCATCGCCGAGTCGGCCACCTTGGCCGTGGACGCCAAGGCCAAGGCGCTGAAGGCCCAGGGCCGCCCGGTCATCGGGTTCGGGGCCGGCGAGCCGGACTTCGCGACTCCTGACTACATCGTCGCGGCTGCCGTGGCAGCCTGCTCCGACCCGGCCAACCACCGCTACACCCCCGCCGGGGGGCTGCCCGAGCTCAAGGCCGCGATCGCCGCCAAGACCGCCCGCGACAGCGGCTACCAGGTCGGCCCGCAGCAGGTGCTGGTCACCAACGGCGGCAAACAGGCCGTCTACCAGGCGTTCGCCACCCTGCTGGACCCGGGCGACGAGGTGCTGCTGCCGACTCCGTACTGGACGACGTACCCCGAGGCGATCCGACTGGCCGGCGGCGTTCCGGTCGAGGTCTTCGCCGACGAGGACGCCGGCTACCTGGTGAGCGTCGACCAGCTCGAAGCCGCCCGCACCGAGCGCACCAAGGTTCTGCTGTTCTGCTCGCCGTCCAACCCCACGGGTGCGGTCTACTCCCCGCAGCAGGTGCAGGCGATCGGCCGGTGGGTGCACGAGCACGGGCTGTGGGCCGTGACCGACGAGATCTACGAGCACCTCGTGTACGACGACACCCGGTTCTCCTCGCTGCCGGTGCAGGTGCCCGAACTGGCCGAGCGCTGCGTCGTGCTGAACGGCGTCGCCAAGACCTACGCGATGACCGGCTGGCGATTGGGCTGGCTGATCGGCGCCCCTGAGGTCGTGGCCGCCGCGACGAACCTGCAGTCGCACCTGACGTCCAACGTCGCCAACGTGTCGCAGCGCGCCGCCATCGCCGCGCTCAGCGGTGACCTGTCGGCGGTCGCGCGGATGCGCGAGGCCTTCGACCGGCGCCGTCGCACGATCGTCGCCATGCTCAACGAGATCGACGGTGTCCAGTGCCCGGTCCCGGCCGGTGCCTTCTACGTCTACCCCAGCGTGCGTGGCGTACTGGGCCGCAGCATCCGCGGGCGCACCCCCACGACGTCCGCCGAGCTTGCTGAGCTGCTGCTCGACGAGGCCGAGGTCGCCGTGGTTCCGGGCGAGGCGTTCGGGCCCAGCGGCTACCTGCGGCTGTCGTATGCGCTCGGCGACGACGACCTGGTCGAAGGTGTGGGGCGCATCCAGCGCCTGCTCGCGCAGGCCCGCTGACCGGCGTCCGACGGTCACTGGGGCACCCCGCGGCCGCTGCCGGCGCCACTGGGGCGCATCACTACCTGCGCCGACGGTCACTGGGGCACCCCGCGGCCTTGTGCAGGCCGTAGGGTGCCCCCGTGGCCGATGGTGGTGGCGCTGACGCGCCCCACCCTGGGGCGGATCGCCGCCAAACCGGCCCCGCGCGGCCAGGCGATCGAGCCGGCCAGGCGCGGCCAGGCGATCGCGTCGGCGCTGTGACACCGGCCGAAGCCGCGTCACTGGGCGACTGCGTCGAGGCTGTGCCGCCGGCCCGTGACCTCGCGGCGCTGCCGAAGGCGCACCTGCACCTGCACTTCACCGGTTCGATGCGGCCGAGCACCCTGCTCGAACTGGCAACCAAGCACCGGGTGCGCCTGCCTGACGCGCTGACCTCGGGTCGGCCACCGCAGCTGCGGGCGACCGACGAGAAGGGCTGGTTCCGCTTCCAGCGGCTCTACGACATCGCCCGCTCGTGCGTGCGCGACGCGGACGACGTGCGCCGGCTCGTGCTTGAGGCCGCCGAGGACGACGCCCGCGAGGGCTCGCGCTGGCTGGAGATCCAGGTCGACCCCACGTCGTACGCCGTGCACCTGGGTGGGCTGACCCCCACCCTCGAGCTGGTGCTCGACGCCGTGCGCGAGGCCAGCAAGCGTACCGGCATAGGCATGGCGGTCGTGGTGGCCGCCAGTCGGATCCGGCATCCCTTGGATGCGCGCACGTTGGCGCGCCTGGCCGCGCGGTACGCCGACCGCGGGGTCGTCGGGTTCGGCATCAGCAACGACGAACGGCGCGGGACCACCGAGGACTTCGCGCCGGCCTTTCGGATCGCACGTGCCGCGGGCCTGGCGAGCGTGCCGCACAGCGGCGAGCTCCTGGGGCCGGCGCACGTGCGCGTGGCGCTGGACCACCTGGCCCCCGACCGCATCGGGCACGGGGTGCGCAGCATCGAGGACCCAGCCGTGCTGGCCGAGGTCGTCCGGCGCGAGATCACCCTGGAGGTCTGCCCGGGCAGCAACGTCGCGCTCGGCGTCTACGCCAGTGCCCTGCAGGTGCCGCTGACGGGTCTGCTGGACGCCGGTGCGCGGGTCGCGCTGGGCGCCGACGACCCGCTGTTGTTCGGCTCGCGGCTGCTCGACCAGTACGCCGCGGCCCGACACGTGCACGGCCTGGACGACGCAGCCCTCGCCGCCCTCGCCCGCAGCTCGGTCCACGGCTCCCGCGCGCCCATGGACGTGCGGCTGGCCATGCTCGCCGGAATCGACGCGTGGTTGGCGGCCGCGCCCAGCTGAACGTCGAGCGTGAGCCAGGGGGCGACGTCCGCCTCACAGCCCTGGCCCGGGCGGTGTGCGCACACGGTTTCTACCGGGTAACACGGCCAGGTCGGGAACGAAACATGACGCCTTCAGGATCGCGGTAACCGCCCACCGCCGTGGGGAGCCACCAAGCCAGGAGGACGTCATGGCGTCGACGAGCGTGCAGGCCCAGACACCCGTCACCGAGCCGGGCTACCGCAGCCGCCCCGGGCGGTGGATCGACGGCTGGAACCCGCAGGACACAGCCTCCTGGGACGGCGGTGGGCGGGCCATCGCGCAGCGCAACCTGGGCCTTTCGGTGTTCGCCGAGTTCCTCGGATTCGGCGTCTGGGCCCTGTGGAGCATCGTCGTGCCCCAGCTGAACAAGGCGGGCTTCTCGCTCAGCCTCGACCAGATGTTCTGGCTGGTGTCGGTGCCCAGCCTCGTCGGTGCGACCCTGCGCATCCCGTACACCTTCGCCGTCCCCACGTTCGGCGGCCGCAACTGGACGGTCGTGTCGGCGCTGCTGCTCCTTGTCCCGGCCCTCGGCCTGGCCTATGTCGTGAGCCGTCCGCAGACCCCGTTCACGACCCTGCTCGTGGTGGCCGCCCTGGCCGGCTTGGGTGGTGGCAACTTCGCCTCGTCCATGGCCAACATCTCGTTCTTCTACCCCGAACGCGAGAAGGGCAAGGCGCTGGGGCTGAACGCCGCCGGGGGCAACCTCGGCACGGCCGCCGTGCAGTTCGCCGTCCCCGTGGTGATCGTGGCCGGGGCGGGCGTGGCCCTGGACCGCGCGGGGCTGATGTTCGTTCCCCTGAGCCTGCTGGCGGCCCTGCTCGCCTGGCGCTACATGGACAACCTGTCCAGCGCACGCGCCGACTACCGCAGCTTCGCGGCCGCGGCAAAGGCGCGGCACACCTGGGTCATCTCGTTCCTGTACATCGGCACCTTCGGCTCGTTCATCGGCTATGCGGGCGCTTTCCCGACCCTGCTGAAGAGCCAGTTCCCCGAGGTGACGGTGAGCATCGCGTTCCTCGGTGCCCTGGTCGGTTCGCTGGCCCGGCCACTGGGGGGGATGGTCGCCGACCGCTGGGGCGGAGCCAGGGTGACCATGGCCGCGTTCGCGGTCATGTCGCTGGGCGCGGTCGGGGCGATCGCCGGCCTGCGCGGGCACTCGTTCGCCCTGTTCCTCGGGTCCTTCCTAGTGCTGTTCGTTGCCACGGGAGCAGGCAACGGGTCGACGTACCGGATGATCCCCTCGGTGTTCGCACGCGGATGCACCGGAGCCGACGAGCCGGCCGTGCATCGCGCTCGGCGGTCCGCGGCCGGCTGCATCGGCATCGCCGGCGCGGTCGGAGCGTTCGGCGGGTTCCTCATCCCCCGCGGGTTCGCGTTCTCCAGCGCGCAGACCGGCTCACTGCAGCCGGCCCTGTGGGTCTTCGTCGGCGCCTACCTGGTGATGCTGGCAGTGACCTGGGCGCTCTACCAGCGCCGAGGCGCCGAGATGGCCGGCGTGTGAGGGCCGCCACGGACACGCACTGCCCGTACTGCGCACTGCAGTGCGCCATGTCGCTGCAGCCGGTCGGACCCCCGGGCGCCGTCGCCGAACCCGGTGAGCGACCACCGCTCACCGTCGTCTCTCGGGACTTTCCCACCAGCGGTGGGGGGCTGTGCCGCAAGGGCTGGACCAGCGCGAGCGTGTTGTCGGCCCCCGACCGGCTCACCACCCCGCTGGTGCGGGCCGCGGACGGCGCTCTCGCGCCGGCCACCTGGGACCACGCCCTGGGCCTGGTGGCCGCCAAGCTCAGGTCGCTGCGTGCCGAGCACGGTCCGCAGTCCGTGGCCGTCTTCGGCGGCGGCGGCCTGACCAACGAGAAGGCGTACTCGCTGGGCAAGTTCGCGCGCGTGGCCCTGCGCACGCCGTACATCGACTACAACGGCCGGTTCTGCATGTCCTCGGCGGCCGCCGCCGGCAACCGGGCCTTCGGGCTGGACCGCGGACTGCCCTTCCCGCTCACCGACCTGGCCGGTGCCGACGCGGTCCTGCTGCTGGGCAGCAACCTCGCCGACACCATGCCGCCGGCAGTGCGTCATCTGACGGGGGTGCGGGGGCGAGGCGGGCTGGTCGTCGTCGACCCGCGCCGAAGTGCCACCGCCCAGCTGACGGACGACGGCGCCGGGCTGCACCTTCAGCCCGTGCCGGGCAGCGACCTGGCTCTGCTGCTCGGTCTGTTGCACGTCGTGGTGGTCGAGCAGCTGGCAGACCAGGCGTACCTGGCCGAGCGCACCTCCAGCTGGCCGCAGGTCCGGCGCTCGGTGCTCCCTTGGTGGCCCGAACGGGTTGAGCAGGTCACCGGCGTCCCCGCCCCGGCACTGCGTGCGGTCGCACG
>DAIETC010000109.1 GCA_027345905.1 Kineosporiaceae bacterium
CGTTCGAGCACGGACATGCCCGCGGCCGAGGCCAACCAGTGCGTCGTGGCCACCATGCCGAAGTCACCCACCAGCTCAGGCCTGGTCGTGGACACGATCCTCCTTCGTGCCGGCTGTGCCGGCCGCTACGGCTGCTGCCACGTCTGGCGGCCCATGCTCGTCGACCAGGTGGCAAGCAACGGCGTGCCCTGGCCCGGTGACCTCGGTCAGCGCCGGCTCGTCGCTGCGGCAACGTTCGACCGCCACCGGGCAGCGGGTGTGAAAGGAGCACCCGGATGGCGGGTCGAGGGGGCTGGGGAGGTCACCGCTGAGCACGATCCGCACCCGGCCGCGCTGCAGCGGGGGATCGGGCAGCGGAGCCGCCGAGAACAGCGCCTGGGTGTAGGGATGCTGAGGCTGCTCGAACAGGCGCAGGCGGGTCGTCGCCTCGACGATCTTGCCCAGGTACATCACGGCGATCCGGTCGCTGATGAACTCCACCACCGACAGGTCGTGGCCGATGAACAGGCAGGAGAAGCCCATCTCCTCCTGCAGGTCGGTGAGCAGGTTGAGGATCGCCGCCTGCACCGACACGTCGAGCGCCGAGACCGGCTCGTCGGCGACGAAGAGTCGCGGACGCAGGACCAGCGCCCGGGCCAGGCCGACCCGCTGGCGCTGGCCCCCGGACAGCTCGTGCGGGTAGCGGTCGCGCAGCTGTGCCCGCAACCCCACCTTGGCGAGCATGCTGTCGACCTGCCGGTCACGCTCGCGCCCTCTCGCGACGCCGTGCTGGCGCAAGGGTTCGGCGACGATGGCCCCGATGGACATGCGCGGGTTCAGCGACGAGTACGGGTCCTGGAAGACGATGTGCACGTCACGGCGCAGCGGACGCATCTGCGAGCGGGACAGGCGGGTGATCTCGCGCCCACCCAGCGAGATGCTGCCCGAGGTCGGACGCAGCAGCCCGGCAACGGCGCGGCCCACCGTGGACTTGCCGCTGCCCGACTCGCCGACCAGCCCGAGCACCTCACCTTGGCCGATCCGCAGGCTGACCCCGTCGACGGCCCGGACGACGTCCCGCCCCCGGCCAAGGAGCCGGCCCCCGGCGCTAAAGTGCACCGACAGGTCGGTGACGTCGAGCACTGGGGGTCCCGCCTGCGAGCGCACCTGCGGCACGCTGGTCATGGCCGCACCGGTCCGGGATGAAAGCAGGCCGCCAGGTGCTCGTCGCGGACAGCCCTCAGCGCAGGGCGGTGCGCCCGGCAGTCGGCTGCCGCCCGCGGGCAACGCGGGGCGAAGGAGCACTCGTCCGGGTCCTCGTGCAACGAGGGAACCATCCCAGGGATCTCGGTGAGCCGGCCCCGAGCGCCGGACGTGACGGACAGCCGTGGAACCGCGCCGAGCAGCCCGAGGGTGTAGGGGTGCTGGGGCTGGGCGAACAGCTCGTCGACGCCCGCCTGCTCGACCCGGCGCCCGGCGTACATGACCACCACCCGGTCGGCGATGTCCGCGACGACACCCAGGTCGTGGGTGATGAGCATGATCGCCGTGCCGAGCTCGGCGCGCAGCGTGCGCATCACGTCGAGGATCCCCGCCTGGATGGTCACGTCCAGGGCGGTCGTCGGCTCGTCCGCGATGAGCAGCTTGGGTGAGCACGCGACGGCGATGGCGATCATCACCCGCTGGCGCATCCCGCCGGAGAGCTGGTGGGGGTACTCCCGCAACCGCCGGGAGGGGGCCGGGATCCCGACCAGCTCGAGCAGCTCGACGGCGCGCCTGGCAGCCGTCCGCCGGCCCAGACGCTCGTGCTGACGCAAGACCTCGACGATCTGGTAGCCGACGGAGAACGCGGGGTTCAACGAAGTCATCGGCTCCTGGAAGACGACGCTGACCTGCTTGCCGCGTAGCCGGCGCAGCTCGCCCGCGCCCAGCCGGGTCAGCTCGACTCCCTCCAGGCGGATCGATCCGGACACCTGGGCGTTCTCGGGCAGCAACCCGGGGATCGACATGGCGGTCACGGACTTTCCGCAGCCGGACTCGCCGACCACCGCGAGGATCTGCGCCCGCTGGATCGTCAGTGAGACGTCGTTGACCGCGTGGACCGGGCCGTCCTCGGTGGTGAAGGTGACTCCCAGTCCGTCCACCTCCAGGAGCGCGCTCATCGGGTCGACCTCGGGTCGAGCACATCACGCAGTCCGTCGCCCAGCAGGTTGAAACCCAGGGTGGTCAGCGCGATGGCCAGGCCCGGGAAGACGGCCAACCAGGGGGCCTGGTCGAGGAAGCCCTGGGCCGCCGAGAGCATGGTGCCCCACGAGGGTGTCGGCGGCTGCACCCCCAGACCCAGGAAGGACAAGGTGGCCTCACCGATGATTGCTCCCGGGATGGCCACGGTCGCTTGGACGATCAGCGTGCTCATCGCGTTGGGCAGGATGAACCGCGCCATGATCGACACATCCCGGGCGCCGTCGGCCACGGCAGCCGCGACGTAGTCCTGCTCCCGCAGCGCGAGGACCTCGCCGCGGATCACGCGGACCAGGCCCGGAAGCTGGGACAGACCCAGCGCGAGGACGACGTTTCGCAGCGAGGCGCCGAGGATCGCCGCCAGGCCCACCGCGAGGATCAGGAAGGGGAAGGCGAGCATGACATCGGTGGCACGAGTGACCACCGCATCGGCCCATCCGCGGTAGTAGCCGGCCACCAGCCCGATGGGAATGGCCATGGCCAGAGCCAGGGCCGTCGAGAGCACACCGGCCAGCAACGAGACCCGGGCGCCGGTGGCAGTGCGGGCGAGCTCGCTTCGGCCCAGGTCGTCGGTGCCAAGCGGGTGCGCCCACGAGGGCGGCACCATCACGTTGGCAAAGTCCTGCGCCGTCGCGCTGCCCAGCAACGGGCTGAACAACGCCAGGGTTACGAAGGCGCCGACCAGGACGAGACCGAGCACCGCCAGTCGGCGGCGAACGAAGCGCCGGACCAGCCGGTGCCGCCGGCGGGGCGGCTCCAGCAGGGGCGCGGGAACCTGCGCATCGGCTGGTGCGGGCCCGCTCACGTGGACCGCCCCGACAGTCGGATGCGCGGATTGAGCAGCGAGTAGGTCAGGTCCACGAACAAGTTCACGACGACGTACCCCGTGACCGTGACCAGGGTCACGCCCTGGATCACTGGGTAGTCGCGTTGGAAGACCGCGTCGACGAGTAGCTTCCCGAAACCGGGGATGACAAAGATCTGCTCAGTGATCACCGCCCCGCTGATGAGCGCACCGAGCTGCAGCCCGAGCACGGTGACGACGGTGACCAGACTGTTGCGCAGGGCATGGACACCTACGACCCGCCATTGCGGCAGCCCCTTGGCCCGTGCGGTTCGGACGTAGTCAGCCGACAGGGACTCCAGCATCGACGAGCGCATCTGGCGCATCAGCACCGCGGACAGGCCGGTGCCCAGCACGATTGCCGGCAAGAGCATCCGGCGCAGGTTCTCCACCGGGTCGCTCAACGGCGAGGCGTAGCCCGACGCCGGCAGCACGTGCAGCTGCACGGCGAACTCCAGGATCAGCAACAGCCCCAACCAGAAGTGCGGCACGGACAGCCCCACGAGGGCGAAGCCGTTCGCGGCATAGTCCAGTCCCGAGCCGCGGCGCAGGGCGGAGGCGATCCCGGCGGGGATACCGATGGCGATGCCCAGCAGCACCGCCAGCACCGCCAGCTCAAACGTCACGGGCAGCCGCTCGGCGATGACGGCGGCCACCGACGAGCCGTTGCGGGTGGACTGGCCGAAGTCCCCTTGCAGGGCCTGGCCCACGTACCGCAGGTACTGAACTGGCAACGGTTTGTCCAGTCCATACTCCTGGCGGATCTGGGCAAGCACGGCGGGACTGCGCTCCTCCCCGGCGAGCGCGAGCGCGGCGTCCCCGGGGAGCGCATGCACCCCAAGGAACACCACGACGCTGCCCAGTATCAGCGTGATCAAGGCCGCGCCGAGACGGCGAAGCAGGTACGACGTCACAACCGCTGCCCGTCAGGGACCGCTGGTGAACCCAGCGGTCTCCAACCGCGGCAGGCCGTCGTCGTAGTACGCGATCCCGCCGACCTTCTTCGACACGCCCAGGAAGAGCTTTTGGTGGTAGAGGTAGATCAGGGCGTTGTCGGCCTGCTGGGCGCGAAGGACCTGGGCGTACAGGCGGGTGCGCGCTGCCTGGTCCGTCGTCTGGCGGGCCTGCTCCAGCCCCTTGTCGATGACCGGATCCGACAGGCCGGCGATGTTGAGCGGCGCCCCGGTCGCGAGGAAGACGTACAGGTTTCCGTCGGGGTCGATGCGCCCGGACCAGCCGATGGCGAACACGTCGAACTTTCCGGCGTCGCTCAGGTCGAGCGCCGTGGTGAACTCGGTCGGAACCAGGGTGACCTTGAATCCGGCCTTGCCCGCGAGGGACTGGACGACCTGCCCGAAGCGCGCCGACTCGGGGTCGGTCCCGATAATCATGCTGACCGGCACGGGGGTGGCGACTCCGGAGGCCTTGACCAGCTGGACGGCCTTGGCCAGATCCGCCTTCGGGCAGGTCAGGCTCGCGTCCCGGTAGGGGCTCGCGAGGGGCAGCGGGGAGCAGTCCGGGGCGTAACGGCCCGCGAACACCACCTTGTTGATCGTGTCCCTGTCCAGCGAGAGAGCGAACGCCTCGCGAAGCTGTGGCGAGGACCCCAGAGCGGTCTTCACCTTCCCGACCGGCTTGCCGACGCCGGCCACGTTGCCGACGTTGACGGTCAGGCCCTGGTAGCCGATGGAGGTCGCGGTGACCAGGCGCAGATCCGGGCTGCTCTCGACCTGCGCGATGTCCGTGGGGGCCAAGCGTTCGGCGGCATCGACGTCGCCCGAGCGCAGGTTCGCCAGCCGCACGTTGCCGTCGGTGATGATCTTGAAGACGACCTTGTCGAGCTTGACCTTGGCCTTGTCGTAGTAGTAGTCCGACTTCTTCAGCACGATGTCGTTGCCCGGAGAGCGGCTGACGAAGCTGAACGGCCCCACGCAGACCGGGTCGGTACCGAAGTTCGTCCCGAGCTTCTTCAGCTGGGTCGGCGACATCACCATGCCGGCCCGGTCAGCCAGAGTCGCAGCGAGTGGCGCGTACGGTGCCTTCAGGGTCAGCTGCACAGTGGAGGGGTCGACGACCTTGACGGCAGTCACGGACTTGAGCTCGCCGGCCCGCGCCGAGCCGACGATCGTCAGGTCACGGTCGAGCGAAGTCTTCACCGCTGCAGCGTCCATGGGCGTGCCGTCGTTGAACAGCACGCCTTTGCGCAGCGCGATCGTCACGGTCTTGCCGTCGGCCGACAGCGTGGGCAGCGCCGAGGCGAGCTGGGGCACCAGGGTCAGCGAGCTGTTGATGTCGTAGAGCTTCTCGCACATGTTGGCGAAGACCTCACGACCGACCAGGGTTCGCCCAAGGCTCGGGTCGAGCTTGTCGGGATCCTCGGCCAGGGCGAAGGTCATGGTGCCGCCGGGCTTCAGCGCCGCTGTCCCCGCCGTGGCGCCGTGGCTGCCCTGGGACGTCGCCCCCGACCCGGACGAGGAGGGCTGGCCGCTGCATGCGGTGCTCACCGCAGCAACGGCCACGATCATGGCAAGGACGTGACGACGCCTCATTGTGGATGCTCCTTGTCGCGGGCCGAGGAAACTGCTGCCACTCTCACTGACTTGTCTTCTGTATACAAGAGCTCTAGGTGAAATTTGTGTAACGAGGGGGCGCCTGGCGCAGCTCACACCGGCCGGGTTGCGCCCTGCGCCCGAAAGGACGCCCGCGCCGCGGCCACGTGCGCGACGGCGGTGGCCTCGGCGCCGCGTTCGTCCCCACCTGCGATGGCCTCCATCAACGACAGGTGCTCGGCCCACGAGTGCGGCGCGCGAGCCTCCACGCTCTGGCGGTACATCCATTCGGCACGCTGCAGCACCGGCGTCGTGACCATCGCCAGATAGGCATTGCCGCTGAGCTGCACGATGGCCGCATGAAACGATGAGTTCAGCGCGGCCAGCTCGTCCAGCCTGCCCGCCTCAGTGGCCTCCCGCGCGCGGTCCAAGATCGCACGCAGAGGGGCTCGAGCCTCGCTCGAGCGTCGGGCAGCAAGGCTCGCGGCGAGGCCTTCCAGCGCAGTGCGGACGTCGAACAGCTCGTCAGCCTCGGCATTGCTCAGCATCGCCACCACAGCGCCGCGTCGCGGAAAGACTTCGACCAGCCCCTCCGCAGCCAACGCGTGCAGCGCCTCGCGAACCGGGTTACGCGAGACGGCGAGCCGCACGGCCAGGCGGTCTTCGACGAGACGGCTGCCAGGAGCCAGCTGGCCGCTCAGAATCAGATGCCGGATCTCGGCGCAGACCAGCTCGCGCAGGGTGCGGTGCCGTGCGCCGATGGCACCGGAGGCTCCCCCAGACGCCATATCCATACTGTATGCGATTCGGCGCGGGCCGTACATACCCCGCGACCCAGGCTCAGGGACCTGCTTGCGCTTTCCGCAGCGAGCGCTGCCGGCCTGCGCCCGGCAGGCCACCACGTCGGGACCGAATCAGGCGACAATGGGTCGGTGAGCGACCTTCCCCGCAAGGCGGTGACCCGCACGGCGCGCCTGGCCACCCTGCCGCTGGGGTTCGCCGGGCGCACCGCCCTCGGGTTCGGGCGGCGGGTGGGGGGCCGCTCGGCCGAGCTGGTCGCCGCCGAGGTGCAGGCGCGCACCGCCGAGCAGCTGTTCAAGGTACTTGGCGAGCTCAAGGGCGGGGCCATGAAGTTCGGCCAGGCGATGAGCATCTTCGAGGCCGCGCTGCCCGAAGAGATGGCCGCCCCGTATCGGGCGACCCTGACCAAGCTGCAGGACTCGGCGCCGCCCTTGCCGGCCGCCGTCGTCCACAAGGTGCTCGCTGCCGAGCTCGGCGCCCACTGGCGACGCAAGTTCACCAGCTTCAACGACCGTCCGGCTGCCGCGGCCTCCATCGGACAGGTGCACCAGGCGATCTGGAAGGACGGGCGCCAGGTCGCGGTCAAGGTTCAGTACCCCGGCGCCGGGCCAGCCCTGATCTCGGACATCAACCAGATCGCCCGGGTCGCCCGGGTCTCGGGCAGCTGGATCCCGGGCATGGACATCAAGCCGATCATGGACGAGCTCAAGCGCCGGGTCAGCGAAGAGCTCGACTACGGGCTGGAAGCCGCTGCACAGCAGCAGGTCGCCGAGGCCTTCGCCGACGACCCGGACTTCGCCGTGCCCCCGGTGCTGGCCAGCACAGAGCACGTGATCGTCAGCCAGTGGCTGGACGGTCTGCCGCTGTCCAAAGTCATCACCAGCGGCACGCAGGACGAGCGCGACTTCGCCGCGGCCCGATACCTGGAGTTCCTCGTCGCTGCGCCGCAACGCAGCGGGCTGCTGCACGCCGACCCCCACCCCGGCAACTACCGGATCACCCCGGACGGCCGGCTCGGCGTCCTGGACTTCGGCGCCGTCAACCGGTTACCCCACGGACTGCCCCCGCACCTCGGCTCGCTGCTGGCCAAGGCACTGGACGGCGATCACGAGGCGGTCGTCGCCGGGTTGCGCGAGGACGGCTTCATCAAACCCTCGATGCACCTGGACGGGCCGATGCTGCTGCAGTACCTCGCACCGTTCCTGCAGCCCGCGCGCACCGAGACCTTCCGGTTCACCCGGGCTTTCCTGCGCGACCTGTTCGCGCACATCAACGACCCGCGACGCCCGCAGTGGGGAGTGGGGCTCAAGCTCAACCTGCCCCCGCAGTACCTGTTGATCCATCGGGTCTGGCTCGGCGGGATCGGCGTGCTGTGCCAGCTGGAGGGCGAGGTGCCCGCCCGCGCCATCCTGGCCCGGCACCTACCCGGCTTCACCCCCCTGTGACGGCGCCGCCGCCGGCCAGCCGAGCATGCGGGCCAGCGCCGGGTGCACCCCCCAGGTCGTGACCAGGTCGTCGTACTCGCGCTGCACCTGCGGGGAGGGCGGCGCGCCGGTGCGGACGGCGCGCAGCAGGATGTTGCGCGGGGTGTCGCCGGCCTGCACGAACTGGATCACCTCGACGCGGTAGCCGCGCTGGCGCAGGATCGCCGCCCGGACGGCGTCGGTCAGGACGTCGGCCAGCCGCTCGCCCAAGATGGCGTGCCGCCTCACCAGGCCGAACGGCGAGGGAGTCGGCTGGCGGGAGAGCTGAGCTTGCAGGTCGTGGTGGCAGCACGGTGCCGCGAGCACCACGGGTGCGCACCAGCCGACCGCCCGGGCCAGCGCCTCGTCGGTGGCCGTGTCGCAGGCGTGCAGGGCCAGCACAACGTCGGGCACACCGCCCAGCGGGCCGCTCGGATCGGCGTCCGCAATGCTGCCCTGCGCGAAGGTCAGGTCGGCCCAGCCCAGCTCGGCCGCCAGCGCGCTGTTGCGGGTCAACGACTGCTGGCGGACGTCGACCCCGAGCATGCGCACCGAAAGACCCTTGCCGCTGAGGTAGGCGTAGGCCGCGAAGGTGAGGTAGGCGTTGCCGCAGCCCAGGTCGGTGATGCGCAACGGGCGCTGCGCCGTGGGCTCGGGCAAGGTGCCCACCTCCAGCGCCGCCGAGACCGCGAGGTCCAAGGCGCGCAAGAACTCCTCGACCTGGCGGTACTTCGCCTGGCGGCTGGGCTTGATCCGGCCCTGGTGGTCGGCGATCCCGACGACCCGCAGCACCGGGTCGCCCGGATCGAGCAGCCGCGGCTTGGCACGGTCATGACGGTGGGCGGGGTCGAGCTCGCGCACGCGTGCCGCGGTGTGCACCAGCGCCGCACCCTTCTTGGTGACCCGCACCTGCATGGTCTGGGCGCGAGTGTCCAGGTGCCAGTTACCGAACGGCTCGGCGAGCAGCTCGTCCACGGCCGCTTCGCTTTCCGGTCCGAGGGCCAGGTTTCGCGTGTGGGCCTGCTGATCGTCGTACGCCGTGACCTGCAGTCGCCGGCCCGCCGCGATGTCGACGTAGCGCAGCTCGACCCGCCGGTACGCAGGGGCCTGCCCGTGCCGGCGACCCGCGCCCACCGCGCGCACCAGCGTCGCGTCGTCCAGGATGCCGGCCCGAATGCTCGCGAGCGCCTCGTGCAGTGAGCGGCCCATGTCCGCCAGCCTCCCACTGCACGGCCGGCCCGGTTGTCCCGTCGCCCCGACCGGTTGGTCCCGTCGCCCCGGCCCCGTCAGCCTCGATGGGCTCGGACTGGGCAGTGGAACGCCACAGCCTGGGGCGTTGCACTGCCAAGCTCCACGGCCACTGGGGCACCCCGTGGCCTCAGGAAGGCCGCAGGGTGCCCCAGTGGCGTGAGAGGCAGGCCGGGGCGGCCGCAGGGTGCCCCAGTGGCCACTCCAGGCAGGCCGCGCGGCCGCAGGGTGCCCCAGTGGCCGCTCAGGCAGGCCGCGCGGCCGCCCGCCGTGATCAGTCGACGAGCAGGCGCACGCGCAGGCGCGCCTGCAGGTGGGCCTGCTCGGCCCGCTGGGCAAGGCGGCGGGCCTTGGCCAGCCGGACGACGTACGCGGCGAGGCGTTGGCGTTCGGCGTACTGCAGCCGCTGGTGCAGATGGGCGCGAGCGAGCTGGTCGTGCATGACGTGTGACATGAGCACTCCTGAAGTTGGCTGGGCCGGAACTGGGCAGGCTCGAGCGCCTCTGAAGGCCGCTCGGTGCAGGACGCGTCAGGCGGCGGCCTCACACTTGCGGGGCCGCCCACGCGGACGCTTGCGGGCGACCACCTGTCCCTGCACGAGCAGCTGACCGCCCCAGACGCCACAGGGCTCGGCCCGCTCCAGCGCGCCGGCGAGGCACTGCGCCCGCACCGGGCACTGGCCGCACAGGGACTTGGCGAGCTCGACGTCCGCCGGGGACTCGGCGAACCACAGCTCGGCATCGCGCAGGCGGCACGGAATCCGCTCGCGTTCCACCGGGTGGTGCAGGGCCGGCTCGAGCAAGGCCGTGAGCTGCATCGGTGTCACCTCCAACTGCTGTCGTGATCCGTTGTGGGATCGCGGGTTGCGCCGCGGCCGGGGTGTGGCCGAGGCGGTCGTGCGGGGTGGGGCCGGACTGCTCGCGTGCTGGGAAAGCCAAAAAGGCCGCGGATCCCGGGTTTCGGGTTCCGCGGCCTGTGACGAGCCGGTCGATGCTGCTAGACCGGTGGACTCCAGGTCGTGGTACCCGAGGGGTTGATGCGCACGGTCGGCGTGAGTGCGCCATCAGCGCCGGCGCCAAAGGGCATGCCCGTCCCCTGGTACAGCGCTACGACGCCCGCCTTGAGCGCCCCGAACTCGCGGGAAGCGGCCCACGGACGCGCCGAAACGCTGCGGGTCTGGGCGACCGGCAGCTGGGTGCAGAGGTTCTTCATGGGGACCACCTCCCTTGCGCGCTCGTCGAGGGGTGCGCGGGTGCGCGGCCTCGTTCGGATCGAGGCTAGGGCCAAACCCGGTGCCAGCACAACGTATTTATCGCCGCGCTCCCGGCGGGCGAACTCGTGGTGGCTCAGCCGGTGTCCGGGTCTGGTGCAGCTTGCGGTGAGAGCACCCGCGCTGGGTCAGCGGGCGTGGGCGCCCCGGCCGCGCGCACCGGGTCGGCCCCGGCGAGTACGGCCAGTACCTGCGCGCCGTACCGGTCGCGCTTGGTGGCACCGATGCCGGGAATCGCCGCGAGCGCGGCGACGTCGGGGGGCCGTCGCTCGGCCAAGGCGACCAGCGTCGCGTCGGTGAACACGACGTACGCCGGCAGGCTGGCTGCCGTGGCCACGGCGAGCCGCCAGGTGCGCAGCGCCTCAAACGTCGTCTCGTCGTACGTCGGCGGGCAGGCGTTGCAGCGGCCCACCTTGCGCTCGGCTCCCGTGGTCAACAGGACCGAGCAGCTGCGGCAGGTAGCGGGGGCCTGGCGTGCGGACCTGCCGCGCGCTCGCGAGGCCGCGACCGGAGCGACCCCGGCGCTCGGGCGCAGCCCGGCCAGGAACCGCGAGGGCTTTCGGGTCGCCCGCCCGCCGGGCTGGCGGGCCCGAGCCCAGGACAGGTGCAGGTGCTCGCGGGCGCGGGTGACGCCGACGTACAGGAGGCGACGCTCCTCTTCGACCTGCTCCGGGCCCTCGGCCATCGAGATCGGCAACAGCCCCTCGCTCACGCCCACCAGGAAGACCGCGTCCCACTC
>DAIETC010000113.1 GCA_027345905.1 Kineosporiaceae bacterium
GTTCGTGGTCGGCGCGGGGGCCGGGGCTCCGGTCAGCAGCCGGACGACGCGGCTGACGAACGTGGCGTCGGGAACACTGCCCGTGACGGCGGCGGCGATTCCCGCGCTGCCCAGCACGAAGGCGGCCGCCACCATGGCGGCGGTGCCCCGTCGCACTCTGACCATGCGCCCGGTGGGTTGCGGTGCGGGCGAGCGCACGGGCAGCACGTGTGCGGCAGGGGCGGTGCGGACCGATCCGGGACGGCGCTCGGCTTGCCCCAGGGCAGCCGCAAGGGCCTGCGTCGCGAGCCGGTCCAGCCCCGTCGGCAGGTCGCGGTCGACATCGGCGGCCAGGGCGCCAAGGAGCATGGCGACCGGTTCGGCGGCGAGCTGCGGGTGGGTTCGGCGCCCGCCCAGCTCGTCGAGGAGCGCGTCGTCGTCCCGCAGGGCTCGCAACGAGAGCGGGCGGGGGGCGCTGTCGGGCGAGGTCACGAGCGCTCACCCGCTAGGGCCCGCAGGCGGGTCAGTGCCCGGTGCTGGGCGACGCGAACGGCGCCGGCGCTCATACCCAGAGCGCGCCCGGTCTCTTCGGCCGACCAGCCCGCAGCCACGCGCAGCAGCAGGATCTCTCGGGCCGACTCGGGCAGCAGGGCCAGCAGAGCGCGCGCGTGGTCGGCCTCCCCGGACTGCACGGCGAGGTCCTCGGGGCCAAGTGCAGGGTCTGCCTGCTCCGTGACCTGCTCGACCGGCTGCGGTCGGCGTACCGCTGAGCGCTGCACGTCGGCCACCTTGCGCGAGGCGATGGCGTAGACGAACGCCTCGAAGGGCGCGCCCTCGTCCCGGTAACGCGGCAAGGCCGTCAGCACGGCGATGCACACCTCCTGCGCCGCGTCGTCCGCGGCATCCTGCGCGCCGGGGTGTCCCCCGAGCCGCCCCCTGGCGTAGCGGTGCACCAGCTTGCGCACCGCCACGAGCAGCTGCTCGGTAGCCCCGGGCTCACCTTGGACGGCAAGGGCAGCCAGCGCCCGCAGGTCTGCGGACGCACGCTGTGACATCGCAGAACGCGAGCGCAGTGTTACGCCCTGCTTCGCCTCCATCAGCCACCCCGGATCTTGACTGGTCGTGAGACTACCCGCGATCGGGTTGGCTCAAGTGCCGGAAGCGATAGTTGCGTACCGCCGCAGGCTCACTGGACCAAGCCCCAACGGAACCCAACCGCGACCGCCTGAGCCCGGTCGGCGGCGGCGAGCTTGCGAAACAGCCGCCGGGCGTGGGTCTTGACGGTGTCCTCGGACAGGTACAGCTCCTTGCCGATCTCCGCGTTGGACTTGCCACGGCTCATCCCGGCCAGCACCTGCTGCTCCCGCTCGGTCAGGGCCGGGCGGCTGAGCGCACCGGCACCCGTGCCCGACGGCGCGCTCTGCCGGCGCCAGGCGGCGTCTGTGATGGCTTGAACGACGATGGTCGCCAGCTCCTCGCGCGAGGCGTCCTTCACGACGTACCCGCGAGCTCCAGCCCCGATGGCCCGGGCGACGCCCTCGGAGTCCTCGGCGAGTGTGAGCATCAGGACTCCGGCCCCCGGGTGCAGGCCCACTAGGCGCCGGGTGGCCTCGGCACCGCCCAGGCCCGGCATCCGGACGTCCATCAGCACCAACGAGGGTCGCTCGACGGGCCAGCGGGCGATGACCTCTTCGCCGCTTGCCGCGGCCAGCACCCGGGTGACACCTGGGATCGTCGCGATGGAGCGTCGCAACGTCTCGCGCACCAGCGGCGAGTCATCGCAGACCATGACCGTCGCCATCAGCATCCTTTCGTCCCGGCCCCGATGCCGGTAGCGGCGTGCGGACCCTCGAAACCACACCATCGGCAGGCCAAGGCCGCAGCCTTAGCGAGGCGCCGCACAAGGCAAATGCCACAAGCCGGGTGTCTCACAAGCCGGGTGTCTCACAAGACGATGGAGACGACCAGGTCCACCGACTGCTGGAGCGAGAAGGCCCGGTGCACCGTCGGCGGCAGGTCCCTCGGCCATCCGGCGCCACCGACGAGCACACGCGGCGCCGGCCGGACGCGCTCCAGCTGGGCGAGGTGGGCGACCTCCGCCACCGGCATGCTGGCCGACAGGAACACCACACCGGGGCCGCTGCGGCGCACAGCGGACGCCAGCGCTTCCGGGGGGGTCCGGGCGCCGAGCTGACGGCAGCCGACGCCCCGCTCGGCCAGGGCCGCGGACAGTGCATGCAGGGGCAGCGTGTGCTGCTCCTCTTCCACGCAGGCGAGCAGGACCGGCCCGGCGTTGCTGGCCTCGCGAAGCCGCGCAACGCTCGAGCCCAGCACCGCCATGACGCACTCAGCGAACAGGTGCTCGACCTCCACACCTTCGCCCGTGACCGCCCAGCGCTCGCCCAGGCCGACCAACACCGGCGCGACCAGCGTGTCCCAGGTGGCGACCACGCCCTCAGCGGCGATCTGGCGGCGCAGCGTGTCGGTGACCGAGCCGGCGTCCAGCGCCATGCAGGCTCGGGCCAGCCCCCGCACGGCGGGCGAGGCCCGCGGCAGGGCCACGATTCGACCCCCGCCGCCGCGTGTGACGCCGGGAGCCTGCACCGGCTCCGGCGACGGACCGCCGGGGACCAAGGCGATCACCGGCGCCAGGGCGGCGGCCTGCTCGACCACGTCCTGCTGGGCCAGCGCCAGGCGCGCCGCTTCGGCCGGGGCGACTCCTTCGTGGGTGAGCCGGCGCATGATCACCAAGCGGGCCAGATCTTGTGCCGAGTAGCGCCGATGAGCCCCGGCAGTATGGGCCGACGGCCCCAGCCCGTACCGTCGCGCCCAGGTCCGCAACGTCGCGGGAGCGACCCCGAGTCTGCGGGCGACCGCGGCCACCGTGAGGGTAGGAGAGATGCCTCCTCCTCTCACTGCACTGTCGCGTGAATCGCTCACCCGATGAGTGTGCCGAGGCCATACCCGCGCCGCCAGTCGATCAGTCAGGCGTGTCGCGCGCCGCAGCAAGGTCCCCGACGCCGGCAAAGCGCGCCAGTGTGCTCGGAAAAAACGCGCCACCTAGGGGGTTGAATCATGCGTGAAGCGGTTGTACGGTTACCAAAACGCGCCACAGATGATCCAACTTCGAGTCCAGGGAGCTAGTCATGGCTGAAATCTCGCGCTTGCCCGGGCCGGTAGCCGACCTGTGGGAGTGGCAGTTGGACGGCGCTTGTCGGCGCGCCGACCCCGACGCCTTCTTCCACCCCGAGGGCGAGCGCGGCCCGACTCGCCGACGTCGTGACGAGGCGGCCAAGGCGGTCTGCGCCACCTGCCCGGTTCTTCAGCAGTGCCGGACGCACGCCCTGACCGTGCGTGAGCCGTACGGCGTGTGGGGCGGAATGAGCGAGGATGAGCGCGAGCGCGAGTACCAGCGCCGCTCGTTGCCGCGAGCCAGCTAGGCGCACCTCGCCTGCGTCGAAGGCCCGCTCCCAAGCAGGGAGCGGGCCTTCGTCGTACAGCCGGACCGGCGCGTTACGCCCTTACGAGCGCGAGCGGACGCCGGTCAGTGGCCGTGACCGTGGCCGTGACCGCCCGCGGGGGCGTCCTGCACCGGCTCCTTCTTCTCCACCACGAGCGTGTCGGTGGTCAGCACCATCGAGGCGATGGACGCCGCGTTGCGCAGCGCCGAGCGCGTGACCTTGACGGGGTCGATGACGCCGTCGGCCATCAGGTCGCCGTACTCGCCGGTGGCGGCGTTCAGGCCGTGACCGACGGGCAGGCCACGCACCTTCTCGACCACGACGTACCCCTCCAGGCCCGCGTTCTCGGCGATCCAGCGCAACGGCTGGGAGATCGCCTTGCGCACGATCGCAACACCGGTCGCCTCGTCGCCTTCGCGTCCCAGGTCACCGTCCAGCACCGTGGCCGCGTGCACGAGGGCCGAGCCCCCGCCGGCGACGATGCCCTCCTCGATGGCCGCACGCGTGGCGGACACGGCGTCCTCGATGCGGTGCTTCTTCTCCTTCAGCTCCACCTCGGTGTGCGCGCCCACCTTGATGACGCAGACGCCGCCGGCCAGCTTGGCCAGCCGCTCCTGCAGCTTCTCCTTGTCCCAGTCGCTGTCGCTGCGCTCGATCTCGGCCTTGATCTGGTTCATCCGGCCCTCGACCTCGGAACGCTCGCCGGCGCCCTCGATGATCGTGGTGTCGTCCTTGGTGACGACGATGCGCCGCGCGGTGCCCAGCGAGTCCAGCCCGACGCTCTCCAGCTTCAGACCGACCTCCTCGCTGATGACCTGACCGCCGGTGAGCACGGCGAGGTCCTGCAGCATGGCCTTGCGGCGGTCACCAAAGCCCGGCGCCTTGACGGCGACGGCCGTGAACGTGCCGCGGATCTTGTTGACGACGATCGTGGACAGCGCCTCGCCCTCGACGTCCTCGGCGACGATGAACAACGGCTTACCGGCGGCCAGGACCTTCTCCAGCAGGGGCAGGATGTCGGCGACGGCCGAGATCTTGCCCTGGTGGATCAGCAGGTAGGCGTCCTCGAGGACGGCCTCCATGCGCTCGGCGTCGGTGACGAAGTACGGCGACAGGTAGCCCTTGTCGAACTGCATGCCCTCGGTGAAGTCCAGCTCCAGGCCGGTGTTCGAGGCCTCCTCGACGGTGATGACACCGTCCTTGCCGACCTTGTCGAACGCCTCGGCGATCAGCTCGCCGATGCTGCGGTCTTGCGCCGAGATGGTGGCGACGTGGGCGATATCGTCCTTGCCGTCGACCTCGCGAGCCAGCGTGAGCAGCTGCTCGTTGAGCGCGTCGACGGCCGCGTCGATACCGCGCTTGAGGCCGGACGGCGCCGCGCCGGCGGCGACGTTGCGCAGGCCTTCGTGCACCAGGGCCTGGGCGAGCACCGTGGCGGTGGTGGTGCCGTCGCCGGCGACGTCGTTGGTCTTGGTGGCGACCTCCTTGGCCAGCTGGGCGCCAAGGTTCTCGTAGGGATCCTCCAGCTCGATCTCTCGGGCGATGGTGACGCCGTCGTTAGTGATGGTGGGGGCGCCCCACGACTTGCTGATGACGACGTTGCGACCTCGCGGGCCGAGCGTCACCTTGACGGCGTTGGCAAGCGCGTCGACGCCGCGCTCGAGCGAGCGGCGGGCGGAGTCGTTGAACTCCAGGGTCTTGGCCATGGGTGTGTCCCTTTCGGCGGTTGGCTACGTGAAACGCCCCGGCAGCTCCGGTGGTCCGGGCCGCCGGGGCGGTGTCACGTGCCGCAGCGGGCTGCGGCGGGGGTTCGTGCGGGGTGCTGCTGGTGCTACTTGACGACGACGGCGAGGACGTCACGCGCGGAGAGGATGAGGAACTCCTCGCCGCCGTACTTGACCTCGGTGCCGCCGTACTTGCTGTAGATGACCTTGTCGCCGACCTGGACGTCGAGCGGAACCCGCACGCCGTTGTCGTCGACCCGGCCCGGACCGATCGCGAGGACCTCGCCCTCCTGGGGCTTCTCCTTCGCGGTCTCCGGGATGACCAGGCCAGAGGCCGTTGTCTGCTCGGCCTCGAGGGCCTTGACGACGATGCGGTCCTCGAGCGGCTTGATGTTGACCGACACTTCGTGACCTCCCCTTTGGGAATGTCGATGATGAGTACGACCTGTCATTGGCGCGGGCCTCGTGCCGCCGTCGCGGGGGTCGGCAGTTGGCTCACGACTGGCAC
>DAIETC010000075.1 GCA_027345905.1 Kineosporiaceae bacterium
CGGCCCAACCGCGCGCCGTGCTGGTCCCTGGTGCCTCCGAGAACGCCACCGTGGTCGAGGTGCGCGCCGCGGACCGGCCCGGGCTGCTGCACGGCCTGGGCCAGGCGCTCGCCCAGGCCGGTGTCGACGTCCGTTCGGCGCACGTGGCGACCCACGCCGGCCAGGCCGTCGACACGCTGTACCTCGCCGAGCCGGACGGCGGCCCGCTGGCTCCCGCTCGGGTGGCGGGCGTCATCGCGGTGCTCGTGGACGCCGGTGAGGTGCCACATGAGGTAGCGGCAGTGCCGAAGCCGGCCAAGTAGGCTGGGCCGGTTCTACCCGGTCGACCCGAAGGAACCTCACGCCGTGTTCGCCACCTTGTCCGACCGCCTGGCCGCCACGTTCAAGAACCTGCGCGGCAAGGGGCGGCTGTCCGAGGCGGATGTCGCCGCCACCGTCAAGGCGATCCGGGTCGCGCTGCTCGAGGCGGACGTGGCCCTGCCCGTGGTGCGCCAGTTCACCGACGCGGTGCGCGAGCGGGCGCTGGGCGCCGAGGTGTCGGCGGCCCTGAACCCGGCCAAGCAGGTCGTCAAGATCGTGAACGAGGAGCTGGTGTCGATCCTGGGCGGGCAGACCCGCCGCCTGACCTTCGCCAAGAACCCCCCGACGGTGATCATGCTCGCCGGGCTGCAGGGCGCCGGCAAGACCACCCTCGCCGGAAAGCTCGGGCACTGGCTGCGCAGCGAGGGGCACACCCCGCTGCTGGTGGCCGCCGACCTGCAGCGCCCGAACGCGGTCACCCAGCTGCAGGTCGTGGGCCAGCGGGCCGGCGTCCCCGTGTTCGCTCCGGAACCGGGCAACCAGGGCGCCGACCTCGAGCACGGCTCGGTGGGCGACCCGGTGGCCGTGGCGCGGGCCGGCCTGGCCGAGGCGCGCGCCAGGCAGCACGACGTCGTCATCGTCGACACCGCCGGGCGCCTTGGCATCGACGCCGAGCTGATGCGCCAGGCCGGCGACATCCGCGACGCCGTCCAGCCCGACGAGGTGCTGTTCGTCGTGGACGCGATGATCGGCCAGGACGCCGCCCAGACCGCGCTGGCGTTCCTGGACGGCGTCGACTTCACCGGCGTCGTGCTGACCAAGCTGGACGGCGACGCGCGCGGCGGCGCTGCCCTGTCGGTGGCCACGGTCACCGCACGGCCGATCATGTTCGCCTCGACCGGTGAGAAGGTCGGCGACTTCGAGGTGTTCCACCCCGACCGGATGGCCTCGCGGATCCTGGACATGGGCGACGTGATGACGCTCATCGAGCAGGCCGAGAAGGCCTTCGACGCCGACCAGGCCGAGGCCATGGCCCGCAAGTTCGTCGACGAGGAGGAGTTCACCTTCGACGACCTGCTCGCCCAGCTGGCCGCCGTCAAGCAGATGGGCTCGCTGAAGAAGATGCTCGGCATGATGCCCGGCATGGCCCAGATGCGCGAGCAGCTCGAGGGCATCGACGAGCGCGAGTTCGACCGCCTCGAGGCCATGGTGCACTCGATGACCCCGCAGGAACGCCAGCACCCCAAGATCATCAACGGGTCTCGGCGGGCCCGGATCGCCCGCGGGTCCGGGCGCGCGGTGTCCGACGTCAACGACCTGCTGCAGCGGCTGACCGAGGCGCAGAAGATGATGAAGCAGATGCGCCGGGGCATGGGCGGCCTGCCCGGGATGGGCGCGATCCCCGGCATGGGCGGCCCGGGCCGTAAGGCCAAGGGCAAGGCGCCGGCCCGCAAGAAGGGCAAGAGCGGCAACCCCGCCAAGCGCGCCGAGCAGGAGCGCCTGGCCGGCCGGGCCGCCGAGCAGGCGCGCAGCAGCGCGATCGGCGCCGCCTTCAAGGCCGGACCCAGCACGCCGGACGACGTCCCCGCCGTCCTCGACCAGCTGCCCCCCGGTTTCGAGAAGTTCCTGCGCCGCTAAGAGCCCGCAGGCTCACCCCTCGACGTTGACCACGACCGGGCCGGTGCCGCGACGCACGAGGACGACCTCGGCGCGCTGGTCGGTGGGGTTGCTCTCACGGTGCACCGTGTGCGCCGGCACATGCAGGAAGTCGCGGGCATCACCTTGCACGACCACCCCGTCGGAGGTCTCCAGGCGCAGCGCACCGTGCACGACGTAGATCACCGTGTCGTGCTCGCCGTGGTGATGCCAGCCGCTGGTCGCCCCGGGCTCGGTCCGGACGCGGCCCGACCACACGTCGTCCAGGACGATCGCCTCCTCCCGGAGCATGCCGGACGTCGGGTGGCCGGGGGTCAGCGCGTCGGCGGCGACCTTGCGTACGGGGGTCTGCGACATGTCGGCGACTCTAGCCCTGGCGGTGGGTGCAGGAGCGGGTATTTGGCTGGCCGAACGCGGGGATGCCCGGCTGCGCCCCGTCGCCATTCGCGGGGATTGGGGCAACTACGCATCACCGGCGATGCGTAGTTGCCCCAATCCCGCGCTTTCGGGCCAGCCCTCGTAGGGTGAGCGCCGTGAACCCGAAGGTGCTGCACCTACCAGGGCCGGTGCTGATCGGACCGGACGACGTCGCCGGGCCCGCGTGGGTCGTGGGCGGGCAGCTGACGTTCACGGCGCCGACGTCCGGGGAGGTCGCCACGATCGACGGGTTCGTGCTGCCCGGGCTGGTCGACGCGCACTGCCACGTGGGTCTGGACGCCCATGGTGCGGTGGACGACGAGACCACCTTGGCGCAAGCGCTGGCGGACCGGGACGCCGGGGCGCTGCTGCTGCGCGACGCAGGTAGTCCCGCCGACACGCGCTGGATCGACGACCGCGACGACCTGCCGCGGGTCATCCGAGCCGGACGGCACCTCGCTCGCACCCGCCGGTATGTGCGCAACTACGCCCATGAAATCGAGCCCGACCAGCTCGCGGGCTACGTCACGCAGGAGGCCCGGCGCGGCGACGGCTGGGTGAAGATCGTCGGGGACTGGATCGACCGCGGGTCCGGGGACCTGGAGCCGCTGTGGCCGCTCGAGACCCTGCGATCCGGGATCGAGGC
>DAIETC010000194.1 GCA_027345905.1 Kineosporiaceae bacterium
GAGGATGGCGTCGAGGGCGAGCAGCACCAACGCCGCGACGGCGGGCACGAGCACCGGCGCGGTGGCCAGCCAGTCGACCGGCTGGATGCCGGGAGCGCGCAGGAGCGCGCTCACCACATCGGTGCTCACACCGTGCCCCGCCCCAGGCCCAGCAGGTGCCGCACGGCCGGTTCGGTCAGGCGCAGCAGCAGCCAGGGAGCCAGCCCCAGCAGCACCGTCACGACGACCAACGGGACTGCGACGGCGAGCTCGAGCCCGCTGGCGTCCGGCGCGGACGTCGCCGAAGCGGTCACCCCCGGCGCGCCGCCGGAAGCGGCCGGCACGCCGCCGGAAGCCGCCGGCACGCTTGCGCCGTGCCAGAGCGCGCGCAGCACCCGCAACAGGTACGCCGCCGCCAGCGCCGTACCCACGAGCGCCCCCACGGCCAGCACCTTCCAGAACCCCGAGCCGGAGCCGGCCTGCCACGCGCCGTACACGGCGAGCAGCTCGCCCCAGAACCCGGCCAGCCCCGGCAACCCGAGCCCCGCGACGGCGCCGAACGCCAGCAGCGCCCCGAGCCGGGGGGTGCGCTCACGCAGTCCGCCGCCGATGTCGCTCAGCCGGGCGCTGGCGAACCGGTCCTTCAGCCCCCCGGCCACCACAAACAGCAGGCCGGTGATCACGGCGTGCGCGATGTTCGCGAACAACGCCCCCTGCAGGCCCTGCGGTGTGCCGCTGGCGACGCCCAGCGCCACGAAACCCATGTGCGCCACTGACGAGAAGGCGACCAGCCGCTTGAGGTCGCGTTCGACCAGGCAGACCAGGCCGCCCCAGAGGATGCCCACCACGCCGAAGGCGCCGAGAAACGGTGCCACCGCCTCAAACCCTTGGGGCACAAGGGGAACCGCGAGGCGCACGAGACCGTAGCTGCCCATCTTGAGCAGCACCGCGGCGAGCAGCACCGAGCCGACCGTCGGCGCGGCGGTGTGGGCGGGGGCCAGCCAGGTGTGCAGCGGCCAGACGGGCACCTTGACGGCCAGGCCGACGACGAGCAGCCCGGCCGCGACGACCTGCACCGAGCGGTCGATGCCCGCGCCGTGCGCCGCGGTCAGCGCCACGATGTCGCTGGTCCCCGCCTGGATCGCGATGAGCAGCAACCCGGCCAGCATGATCGCCGACCCCAGCGCCGTGTACAGCACGAAGCGCGCCGCCGCGTCCCGGCGTCCGGCCGGGTCGTGCGGGTCTCCCCACCAGCGGATCAGCGCCCACATCGGCACCAGCACGACCTCGAAGGCCACGAAGAACAGCACCAGGTCGGACGCCGTGAAGGTGGCCAGCGCACCGCCCTGCACGGCGAGCAGGCACACGACAAGGGATCGGCGCGAACCGCCCGAGGGTGCGGCTCGCGCTGCCATGACGCAGACCGCCAGTCCGAGCGCAGCGGTCAGCAGTACCAGGGGGGTGTTGAGGCCGTCCAGGGACAGGTGCAGCCGGACGCCGAGTGCCGGGATCCACGGCAGGTTCACGTCGAGCACCGGCGTACCGCTCGACCAGGGGCGCGCCGCGAGCGCCAGCACCGCCACGGCGAGGGTCAGCCCGCTGGCCGTGACCCCTGCCGCTGCGGCGACCTGCTCGCCGGCTGCCCGGGGCAGCAGCAGCAAAGCCAGCGCCGAGCCGAGCGGCAGGACGAGAAGCAGCACCAGCAGCAGGCTCACCGCAACCCCATTCCGGCGACGGCAACGACCACGGCGCCCACGGCCAGCCAGGTGAGGTAGCCGGTGGTGCCTCCGGTCTGCGTCCGCCGCAGCCCCGCGCCCGCCAGTCGAGCCGCCGAGGCCGCGGCACGGACGTAGGCGTCGACGACGTCGCGGTCACCGGCAGCGACCAGTTTGGCCAGCGCCCGTACGGGCACCACGACGAGCCGCCGGGTCGCCGTCTCGATGCCGAAGCCACCGGCAAAGGCGTTGCGCAGCAACGGGTTTAACGCTTGCACGGGGTCGGGGTGCCGACGGGCCGCGACCAGCGCGAGGGTGATTCCCAGCACCGCCAGGGCGGCGGCCAGGGCCCCGGTGGCAGCGGACAGATGCAGCGGGCCCGGCACGGTGCGCCAGGTGACGAGCAGCCCGCCGGCGACCGCTGGGATGGCGAGCAGCAGCAGGGGCCCGCTCATCGCGATCGGCGGCCGAGGGGCGGGAGTCGAAGCAGCCGGTTGGTCCGCGCGGCTTGGGACCACGAGCACGAACGTGCGGGCGGCGTAGGCGGCGGTCACAACGCCGGTGGCCAGGCCGGTGACCAGCACCAGCCAGCCCGCCCAGCTACCCGTCGCGGCGGCCTGCTGCGCGGCGCCGAGCACCGCCTCCTTGGACCAGAACCCGGACAACGGCGGCACGCCGGCCAGCGAGGCCAGGCCAAGGGTGAAGACCACGGCCACGAGCGGCTGACGGCGCCAGGCACCGCCCATCAGCGACAGCTCGGTCGTGGGCACCTGGTACGCCAGCGCCCCGGCCGTCAAGAACAGCAGGGCCTTGAACCCTGCGTGGGAGAGCAGCTGCAGCACCGACGCGCCGCCGTGGCCGCCCACCGGGTCGACCGCGACGGCGCCCAGCAGGTAGGCGACCTGGCTGATCGTCGACCAGGCCAGCACCCGTTTCAGGTCGGCCTGTGCCAGCGCCGCGAGGGCGGCCCCGAGCATCGAGACCGAAGCGATGACCGCGAGCACCGCCTGGGCGAGCGGTGCGGTGTGGACCAGGGGCAGCAGCCGTACCAGCACGTAACCGCCGGCGGCGACCATGGTGGCGGCGTGGATCAGGGCCGATACCGGTGTCGGGCCCTCCATCGCGTCGGGCAGCCACGTATGCAGCGGGAACTGCGCCGACTTGCCGACCACCCCGGCGAGCAGCAGCAGCACCGCGGCCGTGCGCGTGGTCCCCGACAGGGCAGCGAGCGTGTCGGGGCGCAACAGCACCTGGATGCTGCTCGTCCCGGCGCCAGCCAGCAGGACGACGATGGCGAGGACGAACCCGACGTCACCGACCCGGGTGGTCAAGAACGCCTTGACCGCCGCCCGGCGGGCCGGCTCGCGTTCGCTGTCGTGCCCCACGAGCAGGTACGAGCACAGACCCATGACCTCCCACCCGACGAGCAGGAGCAGCAGGTCGTCCGCCTGCACGACGAGCAACATGGCCGAGGTGAACAGCG
>DAIETC010000198.1 GCA_027345905.1 Kineosporiaceae bacterium
CTCCGCTGGCCACCGGGAGGGCGACACCGGTCTCCTCTCGAACTCACCATGGAAGCCGCGCTGCGCCACCACGCCGCCTGACCCGGCGCGGACGAGCCGCACGCAACGGCGCCCTCTCAGGCGAGGCCAGCGAACAGGTCGGTCTCGAGTCCACCCGGCTCAGCCGCGCCGAGCTCTCCGCGCACCAGGCGATAGTGCTCGGTCCCCCAGTACCCGTTGCCCTCCTCGGCCAGCAGCGAAAAGAACGGGCCGTCCAACGCGATCTGCGTGGGGTAGGCACGAAGCGCCGCCAGCTTGGCCTGCATCTGCGCCGAACCGTCGACCGCCGTCGTGACCAGCTCGTCGGGGATCGCGAAGGAGGGAAGGTCGCCGTCGGGATCGATGCCCCCGAACGACTCGATGTCGCCGGCCGCTCGCACCCGCCGCAGATGGGCGCGCAGCAAGGACTGGGGGACGGCGTTCCAGTACGCCTTGGACACCTGCCACGGGTCGCCGTCGCCGTACGACGGCTCCGCGGCCAGCTCGACGGCGCGCATCGCCGTCCGGTGCGCCTGGATGTGGTCGGGGTGTCCGTAGCCGCCCTGTGGGTCGTAGGTGACGAGCACCTGCGGGCGGACCTCGCGGATCACCGCCACCAGCTCGCCGGCGGCCTCGTCGAGGTCTGCCTGCCAGAAGCAGTCCGACCGTTCGTTGCTCGCCAGCCCCATCATCCCCGAGTCACGCCACCGGCCGGCACCGCCGAGGAACCGGTGGTCACTGACCCGCAGGGCCTGCATCGCGGTGGCCAGTTCGCCGACCCGGTGCGCCCCCAGGTCGTCCTCCCGGTCGGCGGCCAGGTGAGCCAGCTCGGGCACCAGCACCTCGCCTTCCTCACCTTGGGTGCAGGTCACGAGAGTGACGTGCACCCCGGCCGCGGCGTACATGGCCATCGTGGCGCCGTTGGCGATGGTCTCGTCGTCGGGGTGCGCATGCACCAGCAACAGCCGCCGGGGGGAGTCGAGCACGTCCATGCTCGCCATCTGCTCGGGCTGCACCTGCCCCTCAAGCACCTGCGCGGCCTCATCGAGGACCGCCTGCTCAAGGGTGCCGAGCGGTTCGTCCGGGGTGGTCGTCATGGCCGCAGCCTAGGTCAGTGCCCGGCCTGCTCCCACGAGCCGCCGGCCCCGACCGAGACGTCCAGCGGCACCGACAGGTCGGCCGCGCCGCCCATCGCTGCGCGCACCGTCGCCTCCAGCGGTTCGCGCTCGCCCGCGCAGACCTCGAACACCAGCTCTTCATGCACCTGCAGCAGCAGGCGCGAACGCAGACCCTGCTCGCCGATCGCGGCCTGGACGCGCAGCATGGCCACCTTGATGATGTCGGCCGCCGAGCCCTGGATCGGCGCGTTCAAGGCCATCCGCTCGGCGCCCTCGCGGCGCTGCCGGTTGTCGCTGGTCAGATCGGGAAGGTAGCGCCGACGTCCGAGCATCGTCTCGGTGTAACCCGTGCTTCGGTCCCGCGCCACCACCTCTCGCAGGTAGTCGCGCACCCCACCGAACCGCGCGAAGTAGTCGTCCATGAGGCCGCGCGCCTCGTCCACGTCGATCCGCAGCTGGCGGGAGAGCCCGAACGCCGACAGTCCGTAGGCCAGGCCGTAGCTCATTGCCTTGACCTTCGAGCGCATGGCCGGCGACACCTGCTCGGTCGCCACCCCGAACACTCGCGCGCCGACGTACCGGTGCAGGTCCTCACCGGTACGAAAGGCCTCGATCAGGCCCTCGTCACCCGACAGGTGGGCCATGATGCGCATCTCGATCTGGCTGTAGTCGGCGGTGAGCAGGCACTCGCCGCTGGGGCCCACGACGAAGGCCTCGCGGATCCGGCGTCCCTCCTGGGTGCGGATCGGGATGTTCTGCAGGTTGGGGTCGGTCGAGCTGAGCCGGCCGGTCGCCGCGATCGTCTGGTTGTACGTCGTGTGGATCCGCCCGTCGTGGGCCACCGTTTTCAGCAGGCCCTCGACCGTCTGTCGCAGCCGGGAGACGTCCCGGTGCCGCAACAGGGCCTCCAGGAAGGGGTGCGGACTCTTGGCGAACAGGTCGACCAGTGCGTCGGCATCGGTCGTGTACCCCGTCTTGGTGCGCTTGGTCTTGGGCATGCCCAGCTCGTCGAACAGCACCGCCTGCAGCTGCTTGGGTGAGCCGAGGTTCAGCACCCGCGGCTGGGCGTCGGGGCCGGGCGGCAGGGCGGCGAGCGCCTCGTCGCCAGCCTGGCGCACCGCGTCGGCAAAACCGGCTTCGAGCTCGCGCAGCCGGTCCAGGTCGACGGCGATACCGGCACGTTCCATGTCGGCCAGGACGAGCATGAGCGGCAGCTCGACGTCGCGCAGCAGGGCCGAACCGGCGTGCGTGCCCAGCTCGAGGTCGAGGGCCTCGGCCAGGTCGAGCACCGCCCTGGCCCGCAGCATCGCCTGCTCCCCGTCCGCTGGGCCCACGCCGGTGTCGAGGGTGAGCTGGCCGTGGGAGTCGTCCTGCTCGATGCGCAGCTCGCGGCCCAGATGACGCAGCACGAGGTCGGCCAGGTCGTAGGAGCGCTGGTCGGGGCGGACCAGGTAGGCGGCCAACGCTGTGTCGCTCGTGACACCGAGCAGCGGGAGGCCACGCTCGCCCAGAGCCAGCATCGGCCCCTTAGCGTCGTGCAGCGCCTTGGGGCGATCGGGATCGGCCAGCCAGCTCGCCAGCACGGGCTCGTCCTGGGGGTCGAGCTCGACCAGGTCGAGGTACGCGGCGGCGTCCGGGCTGGCCAGCGCCATGCCCCGGGCATCGCCGGCGCCGCGCGCCCAGCTGCCGACGACATCCACGCCGACCCGTACGTGCGCCGGCGCGTGCGTCTGCAACCAGGCACCAAGAGCGCCGGGTGCGAGCTCAACCGTCGTGAGGTCGAACCCTGACTCGGCCTCGGGCCGCGCAGGCTCGACGCTCGCGAACAGCCGGTCGCGCAGCACCCGGAACTCCAACGCGTCGAAGACCTGGTGCACGTCGTCGCGCTCCCACTGCTGGCGGCGCAGGTCATGCGGGTGCAGGGGCAGCTCGAGGTCGCACACCAAGGCGTTCAGCCGCCGGTTGCGCAACACCTGGTCCAGGTGCTCGCGCAGGCTCGCACCCGCCTTGCCCTTGATCTGGTCGACGTGGGCGACCACCCCAGACAGGTCGCCGTACTGGTCGAGCCACTTCGCGGCCGTCTTGGGACCGACGCCGGGAACGCCCGGCAAGTTGTCGCTGGACTCCCCCACCAACGCGGCCAGGTCGGGGTAGCGCGCCGGGGTGACCAGATACCGGTCGAGAACCGCCTCGGGGGTCAGCCGCCACAGCTCGGAGACCCCCTTGACCGGGTACAACACGGTGCTTGTCGGAGCGACCAGCTGCAGACTGTCCCGGTCGCCCGAGCAGATGAGCACGTGCATCTGCTCGGCCAGGGCCTGGGTCGTGAGGGTGGCGATGACGTCGTCCGCCTCGTAACCCGCCTTCTCGACAACCGGGATCCGCAGGGCGCCGAGGACCTCCTGGATCAGCGAGACCTGCCCCTTGAAGTCCTCGGGGGTCAGCGCCCGCCCGGCCTTGTACTGCGCGTACTCCTGGGTGCGGAACGTCTCGCGCGACACGTCGAAGGCCACGGCCACGTGCGTGGGGCGCTCGTCGCGCAGCAGGTTGATGAGCATGGAAGCGAACCCGTACACGGCGTTCGTGGGCTGCCCGGTGGAGGTGGAGAAGTTCTCGACTGGCAGCGCGAAGAAGGCCCGATAGGCCAGCGAGTGGCCATCGAGCAGGAGCAGGAGGGGCGGGTCGCCGGGAGCGGTGCTCACCCGGTCAGCCTAGGGCCGGGGTCGGACAACCCTTCGGCCCTGGCGCGGCGGGGCTCAGGGCACCGGATGCGCGCGCAGGGCCAGGGCGCGACTGCGGGCGCGAAGCGAGCGACGGCGCACCATGGTCGCTTCGACGCGGGGGTCGGCCTGCGGGGTCAGCCGCCGGCGCAGCGCCGCCACGGTCGTCACCCGGCGCACGACGAAGGGGGCGAAACCGAGGCGCGCGAAGAACCGCTGGCCATCACGACCGATGGACGGGACGCTCGTCGAGATCTGCACGGCACCCACCTGCTCGGCGTACGCCGTCGCGTGGGCGAGCAGCGCCCGCGCGACGCCCGTCCGGCGGGCATCGGGCGCGACGAACAGGTGCTCGATCGAGACCGCCGGCTCGCCCAGCAGCGGCAACAGCGGCCCCGTGCTCAGCACCATGAACCCCACGTCGACCAGCCGACCATCGCCATCTGCGCCCTCATGGGCGGCGACGAATGCCTGGACATCCGCTCGCGCCAGTGCCGACCGCAGTTCCACGGAGAAGTCGTCGTGTGTCCCACCCGACCCGCGTGCTGGATTTCGGCAACCCGACCACAGGCAGTTCAGCGCCTGCAGGTCTGCCTCGCAGTGCTCAAGCCTGCGCACGTGCACCTGCGAACGGCCCACTGATCCTCCTGCTGACAGGGCCCGGTCCCCCCGGCGGGACGGCGTGTGGTCTGCTGAGTCGGTCCGACCCCGCACCCTACCGACGTCCGGGGCGTGGGCAACACCCCTTCCGGGGATCTGTGGACCGATGGGAGGGCAGACAGTGATCCGTGGCGCCGGGACGCTGCTGAACGTCGCGACCGTGTTGGCCGGCTCGGGCGTAGGTCTGCTGCTCGGGCACCGCCTGCCCGAGCGCACCAGGGATGTCGTGACCGACGCACTGGGCCTGCTCACCCTGCTCGCGGCGGGGCTGTCCGCCAAGGCTGTGACCGACGCGCCGTTCGCGCGGGCCGTTGGCCCCGGCGTCCCGGTGTTGATCGTGCTCGGCGCCCTCGTGGTCGGCGCGATCACCGGGTCGCTGCTGCGGATCGAGGCCGGTATCGCGGCCCTGGCAGCCCTGGTGCACGCCCGGGTCGGACGCCGGTCGGCGGGCTCGGCGTCCGGCCTCCAACGAGCGCGGTTCGTGCAGGGCTTCCTCACCGCCTCGCTGGTGTTCTGCGTCGGCCCGCTCACCGTGCTGGGCTCCATCAACGACGGTCTGGGACGCGGCATCGACCAGCTGGCCCTGAAGTCCACGCTCGACGGCTTCGCCGCCATCGCTTTCGCCTCCACCTTCGGCGTCGGCGTCGCCGCCTCGGCGCTCACCGTGGCGCTCGTGCAAGGCGGGTTGACCCTGCTCGGGGCCCTGCTGGGCAACGTACTGAGCGACGCCCAGGTCAGTGCGCTGACCGCCACCGGCGGCCTGCTCCTGGTGGGTATCGCACTGCGCCTGCTGCGGCTGCGTGAGGTCCCCGTCGGTGACCTGCTGCCCGCTCTGCCGCTCGCGCCGCTGCTCACCTGGTTGGTCGTCGTCCTGCGCTGACGTGCTACACGTGGCGCCGAGCCCATGCGGCGCTCCTACACGTCGCCGCCGAGCCCATGCGGCGCTCCTACACGTCGCCGCCGAGGTAGGCCGCGCGGATGCTCTCGTCGTTGCCGAGCTCCTCGCCGGTGCCCTGCCGGACAATCTCGCCGGTCTCCAGGACGTAGGCCTGGTCGGCCGCCCGCAATGCCTGCATGGCGTTCTGCTCGACCAGCAGGATCGTTGTGCCCTGCTGGTGGATCTCACCGATGATCGCGAAGATCTGCGCGATCAGCTTCGGGGCGAGCCCCATCGACGGTTCGTCCAGCAGCAGCAGCTTGGGTCGGCCCATCAGGGCGCGTCCGATCGCGAGCATCTGCTGCTCGCCGCCGGACATCGTGCCGGCCGGCTGCGTGGTTCGCTCCTGCAGCCGGGGGAACAGACCGAAGATGCGTTCCAGGTCGGCCTTGGCGGTGGCCTTGCGGTCCTTGCGGGTGTAGGCGCCCATCTCCAGGTTCTCCAGGACGCTCATTCCCGGAAAGATCCCGCGACCTTCGGGCGACTGCGTGATGCCCAGCTCGACGCGCTCATGCGCCGGCATCGAGGTGATGTCCTTACCCTCGAAGACGACGCGCCCCGCGCGCACCGGGCGCAGACCCGACAAGGTCTTCATCGTGGTGGTCTTCCCCGCGCCGTTGGCGCCGATCAGCGTGACGACGCTGCCTTCGGGAACGGCGAAGGACAGGTCGCGGATCGCCTCGATCCGCCCGTAGTTGACGCACAGGCCCTCGACCTCAAGAAGCATCCTCGTCCACCCCCAGGTAGGCCGCGATGACGGCCGGGTCGTCGCGGATGTCGTCTGGTAGGCCCTCGGCGATCTTGCGGCCGAACTCCAGGACGACGATCCGGTCGGTGACGCCCATGACCAGACGCATGTCGTGCTCGATGAGCAGGACCGTGTAGCCCTGGTCACGAACCCGGCGGATCAGGTCCATCAGCTCGCGCTTCTCGGCCGGGTTGAAGCCCGCGGCCGGTTCGTCCAGGCACAGCAGCGCGGGGTCGGTGGCCAGGGCGCGGGCGATCTCCAGCCGCCGCTGGTCGCCGTAGGGAAGGTTGCGTGCCAGCTCGTCGGCCCGGTGACTGATCCCCATGAACTTCAGCAGCTCGCCAGCCCGCTCGTGCCCCTGCGCCTCCTCGCGGCGATGGCGCGGCAACCGGAACAGTGCGCTGCCCACTCCGGTGCGGTGCCCGGCGTCCGCCCCCACCAGGATGTTCTCCAGCGCCGTCATGTTGCCGAACAGCCGGATGTTCTGGAACGTGCGGGCGATGCCCAGCTTGGTGATCGCATGCCGCTTGCGCTGCCCCAACGACTCGCCACGAAACAGCACCTCACCGGACGTCGGGGGGTACACGCCGGTCATGGTGTTGAAGCACGTGGTCTTTCCGGCGCCGTTGGGGCCGATCAGGCCGAGGATCTCGCCTTCGCCGATGGTGAACGACACGTTGTCCAGGGCCACCACGCCACCGAAGCGGATGGTCACCTCGCGCATCTCCAACAGGTGCTGGGGCTGCGCCGCGGACTCAGGCACTGGCCGTTCCCCCTTCCAGCTCCTCGAGCTTCTCGTCGACCTGCTTGGCGCGCACGGTGCGGGTTGGCGGGAACAGCCCCTGCGGCCGGAAGTTGGCCAGCAGGACCAGCAGAACGCCGAACACGAGCACTCGGTAGTCCGCGAACGGTCGGAACAGCTCGGGCAGGAACGAGACCACGATCGCGCCGACGATCACCCCCTTACGGTTGCCCGCCCCCCCGACGACGACGGCGGCCAGGAACAGCATCGAGAGCAGCAGCTGAAACGACTCCGGGTTGACGAAGGCCTGTTTCGTGGCGAACAGCGCACCGGAGAGACCACCCACGAAGGCGCCGATCGCGAAGGCGAGCAGCTTGAACTTGAAGGTGGGCACCCCCATGAGCTCGGCTGCGTCCTCGTCCTCGCGGGTGGCCTCCCAGGCCCGGCCGACCCGGCTGTTCTGCAGCAACCGGTCGGCCGTGATGATCACGAAGATGACGGTCAGCGCGAGCCAGTAGTAAGGGATCTGGTCGAGGATCCCGAACCTGAGGAAGGTTGTCGTGTCGCCGAGGTCGATCGTGGCCACCGCC
>DAIETC010000079.1 GCA_027345905.1 Kineosporiaceae bacterium
TCGATGAAGACCGACCTGCCGCTGGACGCGTTGGACATGGCGCTGTGGCACCGCGGCCGCGCCGGGCACGACGTGAACGGCCTCGTGCACCACTCCGACGCGGGCAGCCAGTACACCTCGATCCGCTACACCGACCGGCTCGTCGAGGCCGGACTGCACGCCTCGATCGGGACCGTGGGCGACTGCCTGTTAACCGGCCAATCCGACCGCTGGGGGCTTGTCGCCTGAGCTGGCCGGTGGCGGGAGTCGCATTGGAGGTGCTGGAAGTCGGGCCTGTGCGGGGATAGGCCTGAGGGCATGGATGGCTTGGCCCTGGTTGCCGATCCCTGCGATGCGAGGCGGTGGCGGCTGACCGGCCCGGATCCGGCGCTGGTGTCGGCGATGAACGCGTTCCTGGGTTATCTGGCTGATCGGAACTACTCGCCCCGCACGGTCCGCACGTACGGGTATGGGCTCCTCGCGTTCGCGCGGTGGCTCGCGACGGCAGGGTTGAGCGTCGATCACGTGAGGACCAGTGACGTGCTCGACTTCCTGTCCGCGTGCCGGCAGGAGACGATCAAGGGCCGTCCCGGACCGAACGTGCTCGACCTGAATGGGCAGCGCCGGGACCGGCTCGCCCCGGCCTCGATCAACCTTCGCCTGGCCGCGGTCACCGGTCTGTACGAGTACCTGGCGATGAGCGATCCGGGCCTGGCTTCGCCGATCCCGAAGGGCCGACCCTCGTCGTGGTTCGCCCACGGGGAGCGGTCCGGGCTGCTCGCGCACACCAAACGACGACCCGCGCCGCGCTCGAGGCTGCGGGTGCGCACCCCGCGCCGGCTGCCGCGGGCGCTGGACGCGGTCGAGGTGACCCGGCTGCTCGGCGGGCTGCGGACCCGCCGGGACCTGGCGATGGCCGGGCTGATGCTCTATTGCGGGCTGCGCTCCTGCGAGGTCCTGGCCCTGCAGGTGACGGATGTCGACATCGGCGGTCGCTGGCTGACCGTGCACGGCAAGGGCGGCAAGGACCGGCGGGTCCCCCTCGACGGGGAGGTCGCCGCCGTTCTGAACGGGTATCTGCTGACCGAGCGACCGGACAGCGACGCGTCCGCGTTGTTCCTCGTCGCGAAGGGCCCGACGACGGGGCGGGCGCTGACGCCGGCTGGGTTGCGGACCATCTTCCGTTACCACCGGGCCACCTCCGGGGTCCCGGCCGGGGCCCCGCACGCGCTGCGGCACACGTTCGGCACCGCGTTGGCCGAGGCCGGCGTGGACCTGGCCGTGATGCAGGCCCTGCTCGGTCACGCCCACGTCGACACCACCGCCCGCTACATCCACCTCGCCCCGACCCACGTGAAAGCCGAATACGATGCCGCGCGCAGCCGCCAACGCCAAACCCGTTGAGCCCCAATGCGAGTCACCTGCCGAGCCACCTGCCGAGGTGCTCGCCGCGTACCACGCCCACCAGGCGCGGACCGGGCGAGGCAACACCGCCTTCACGTACTGGGCCAAGACGTTCCTGCGGCGCTGGCCGGTCGTGCGCGCCTGGGAGCACGAGCCGCTGGCGGTGCAGCTGACCGCCAACAGCGGCACCCGCCCGTTCATCACGTTCCTGCTCGTCACTGGCCGGCTCCACCCGGGCTGGGAGTACCTGGTGCATCGGAAGTTCTCCTCGATCTGGCGCGACGTGCCCGGCACCGTCATCGGGGAGGACCTCGCGGCGTTCATCACCGCCGCCCGCGGCTGCGGGTACAGCCAGCGGGTCGCCTCGGCGATGGCTTCCCAGGTGATCGCCCGGGTGCTTTTCGCCACCGGCAAACGCCTGACCGACCTGGTCCACGACGACTTCGACGCCCTCGCGGTCGCCGGCCTCGCACGGCAGGCCGCCACCGGGCGCACCTGGAAGCACTACCGGGCCACCGCCACCGGCGCCAAGACGGTGCTGTACCACCTTGGTGTGCTGCCCGCGCTGCCCGAGCCGTTCGAGCAGCGCTGGCCCTTCGCCCGGCGCCTGGCCCACGTGCCCGAGCCGATGCACGCCATCCTGGTGCGCTACCTGCAGCACAAGTCCGTCACCTGCCGCCCCGCCACCGTCTCCTCGCTGGCCACGAGGCTGGCAGCGTTCGGCGCCTACCTCGCCGACACCGACCCGGACGCGACCCCCGCGACGCTCGACCGGTGCCGGCATATCGAACCCTGGATGGCCAGCCTGACCACCGCGGCGAACACCAAGTCCGGCGGGATCCTGTCCGTCCCGGAGCAGGCCCGCCGGATCCTGGCCGTCGGCAACTTCCTGACGGAGATCACCGAGTGGGACTGGCCCGAGGCACCCACCCGGCGGCTGATGTTCCCCTCCGACAACCCGCGCCTGCCCCAACCCCTGCCGAGGTTCCTGCCACCAGACGCCGACCGACGCCTCACCGAGGCCCTCGAAGCCTCCCCGCACCGGATCGCCGCCGACGCGCTGCTGCTGCAACGCGCCTGCGGCCTGAGGATCGGGGAACTGCTCGACCTCGAGCTCGACGCCGTCATCGACCTACCCGGCTCCGGCTCCTGGCTCAAGGTCCCCCTCGGCAA
>DAIETC010000213.1 GCA_027345905.1 Kineosporiaceae bacterium
TAGTCGTTGGCGTCCCCGAACAGCCGCAACGTGATGCCCTGGGGCAAGAAGGCGCCCAGGGACTGGCCCGCCGAACCGGTCAACGTGATGTCGATGGTGTCCGGCGCCAGGCCGTGCGGGTAGCGCTTGGTGACCTCGTGCCCCAGCATCGTCCCGACCGTGCGGTTGACGTTGCGCACCGGCAGCGCGATCCGTACGGGTTGCTGGCGTTCGAGGGCGTCGGCGCACAGGGCGATCAGCGTGTGGTCCAGCGCCTTCTCCAGCCCGTGGTCCTGGGTGCTCACCTGCCGCCGTGGCGCGTCGGCCGCCAGGTCGGGCAGCGCGAGCATCGGTGCCAGGTCCAGGCCGCAGGCCTTCCAGTGCTCGACGGCCCGGCGGGTGTCGAGCAGCTCGACCTGCCCGACGGCTTCCTCGATGCTGCGCAGGCCCAGACCGGCCAGCAGCTCACGGACCTCCTGCGCGATGTACTCGAAGAACGTCTCGACGAACTCGGGCTTGCCGGAGAAGCGCTTGCGCAGCTCGGGGTTCTGCGTGGCCACACCCACCGGGCAGGTGTCCAGGTGGCACACCCGCATCATCACGCAGCCGCTGACCACCAGGGGGGCCGTGGCGAACCCGAACTCCTCGGCGCCGAGCAGCGCGGCGACCACCACGTCCCGGCCGGTCTTGAGCTGGCCGTCGACCTGAACCACGATCCGGTCGCGCAGGCCGTTGACCAGCAGGGTCTGCTGGGTCTCGGCCAGGCCGAGCTCCCAGGGCGCGCCCGCGTGCTTCAGGCTGGTCAGCGGCGCGGCGCCGGTGCCCCCGTCGTGCCCGGATATCAGGACGACGTCGGCGTGCGCCTTGCTGACCCCGGCGGCCACCGTCCCGACGCCGACCTCGGACACCAGCTTGACGTGCACCCGGGCGCAGGGGTTCGCGTTCTTCAGGTCGTGGATCAGCTGGGCCAGGTCCTCGATGGAGTAGATGTCGTGGTGCGGCGGCGGTGAGATCAGGCCCACGCCGGGCGTGGAGTGCCGGGTGCGGGCGACCCACGGGTAGACCTTGTGCGCCGGAAGCTGGCCTCCCTCGCCGGGCTTGGCGCCCTGGGCCACCTTGATCTGCAGGTCGCTGGCGTGCGTGAGGTACAGGCTGGTCACCCCGAACCGCCCGGACGCCACCTGCTTGACGGCGCTGCGGCGCACCGGGTCGAGCAACCGGTCCTCGTCCTCAACGCCCTCGCCGGTGTTGGACCGGCCCCCGATCCGGTTCATGGCCACGGCGAGGGTCTCGTGCGCCTCCTGGCTGATCGAGCCGTAGCTCATGGCGCCGGTCGAGAACCGGGTGAGGATCGCACTGATCGGCTCGACCTGCTCGATCGGGATCGGCGCACGTCCGGCGCTCTTCAGCTCGAACAGCCCGCGCAGCGTCATCAGCCGCGCGGACTGCTCGTCGACGCGCTGGGTGTACTGGCGAAAGACGTCGTAGCGCCGTGCCCGGGTGGCGTGCTGCAGCCGGAAAACCGTCTCGGGGTCGAACAGGTGCGGCTCGCCCTCGCGGCGCCACTGGTACTCCCCACCGACGTCGAGACGACGGTGCGGCTTGCGGACGCCGTCCGGCGGGTAGGCGGCGCCGTGCCGCTGGGCGGTCTCGGCCGCCAGGACGTCCAGGCCCACCCCACCGAGCTGGCTGGTGGTGCCGGTGAAGAACTCGGCCACCAGCTCGCGGGACAGGCCGATCGCCTCGAACACCTGCGCGCCGCGATAGGACGCGACCGTGGAGATGCCCATCTTGCTCATGACCTTCAGCACGCCCTTGCCGAGCGCCTTGATCAGGTGCCGCACGGCCTGCTCAGGGGTGGTCTGCCCGAGCCGGCCGCGCCGGGCGAGCTCTTCGACCGACTCCATCGCCAGGTAGGGGTTGACGGCGGCCGCGCCGTACCCGACGAGCAGGGCGACGTGGTGCACCTCGCGGACGTCGCCGGCCTCGACCAGCAGGCCCACCTGGGTGCGGGTCTTGTCGCGGATCAGGTGGTGGTGCACCGCGGAGGTGAGCAGCAGCGAGGGGATCGGGGCGAGGTCACGGCCGGAGTCCCGGTCGGAGAGCACGATGAAGGCGGCTCCGGCGCTGATCGCGTCGGAGACCTCCTGGAAGATCTCGTGCAGCCGGGCGCGCAGTGCGACGCCGCCGCCGGTGACGTCGTACAGGCCCCGGATCACGACCGTCGCGAACCCGGGCAGGTCGCCGTCGGCGTTGATGTGCACGATCTTGGCGAGGTCGTCGTTGTCGATGACCGGGAACGGCAGGGTCACCTGGCGGCAGTGTGCGGCGGTGGCGGCCAGCATGTTCTGCTCGGGCCCCACGCTCGTGCCCAGGGCGGTCACCAGCTCTTCGCGGATGGCGTCCAGCGGTGGGTTGGTCACCTGGGCGAACAGCTGGGTGAAGTAGTCGAACAGCAGCCGCGGACGGGTCGACAGGACGGCGATCGGGGTGTCGGTGCCCATCGAACCGACCGGTTCGGCGCCCGCCCGGGCCATGGGCGCCAGGATCATCGCCAGCTCTTCCTCGGTGTAGCCGAAGGTCTGCTGGCGGCGGGTGACCGAGGCGGTGGTGTGCACAATGTGCTCGCGCTCGGGCAGGTCGTGCAGGTCGATCAGGCCCGCGTGCAACCAGTCGTCGTACGGGTGCTCCTGCGCGAGGGCCGACTTGACCTCGTCGTCCTCGACGATCCGGCCCTGTGCCGTGTCGACCAGGAAGATCCGACCCGGTTGCAGCCGGCCCTTGCGTACCACGTCCGCCGGTTCGAGGTCCAGGACCCCGGCCTCGCTGGCCAGCACGACCAGACCGTCCTGGGTGACCCAGTAGCGTCCCGGACGAAGCCCGTTGCGGTCGAGCACGGCACCGATCAGCGAGCCGTCGGTGAAGGTGACGCAGGCCGGCCCGTCCCACGGCTCCATGAACGTGGAGTGGAACTCGTAGAAGGCCCGCCGTGCGGGATCCATGTCGGTGTGGTTCTCCCACGCCTCGGGGATCATCATCAGCACCGCGTGCGGCAGCGAGCGGCCCCCGAGGTGCAACAGCTCGAGCACCTCGTCGAAGGACGCCGAGTCGCTGGCCCCGGGGGTACAGACGGGGCTGATCCGGGCCAGGTCGCCCGGGATCAGCGTGCTGGCCAGCTGGCTCTCGCGAGCCGCCATCCAGTTGCGGTTTCCCTTGACCGTGTTGATCTCGCCGTTGTGCGCGATCAACCGGAACGGGTGGGCCAGCGGCCAGGACGGGAAGGTGTTGGTCGAGAAGCGCGAGTGCACCAGGGCCAGCTCGCTGGCGAACCTGCGGTCGGACAGGTCGGGGAAGAACGGCTCGAGCTGGCCGGTGGTCAGCATGCCCTTGTAGACCAGCGTCCGGCACGACAGCGAGGGGAAGTACACGTCCAGCTCGCGCTCGGCCCGCTTGCGCAGGCAGAACGCCAGCCGCTCCAGCGCCAGCCCGCTCACGCCCTGGGCGCGCGGGGCGAGGAAGACCTGGGCGAACGCCGGCATGCACTCGCGGGCCACCTCACCGACGAGCTCGGCGGCGATCGGCACCTCGCGCCAGCCCAGCACCTCCAGACCCTCTTCGACGGCCAGGCTCGTCAGCCGACCCACCACCTGCGCTCGCTCGTGCGCCTGACGGGGCAAGAAGGCGATGCCGACGGCGTACGAGCCGGCGGGCGGCAGCTCGAAGTCGACGTTCTCGCGCAAGAAGGCGTCCGGAACCTGGGTGAGGATTCCGGCGCCGTCACCGACGGAGGGGTCCGCGCCCGTGGCACCGCGATGGTCCAGGTTGCGCAGCGCGACCAGGGCCTGCTCGATGATGTCGTGCCCGGCTTGGCCGCGCAGGGTGGCGACGAACGCGACACCGCAGGCGTCGTGCTCGTGGGCACCGTCGTACAGCCCATGGGCGCCCGGGCCGGCCGAGAAGCTGCAAAGGCTCATCACACACCGTCCTTCGAGGTCCACCCCCGACACGTCTCGGAGGAATCCGCGCGGACGGCGTCGGCCTGCGGTTGAGGAACTGTAGCGGATGTTTCGCCGAGGTTACACGTCTTGGGTAGTGGGCAGTCTGTCCGAATCTTGAGACGCCGGCCGCCGCGCGCGTCGCCTTGCGAGCAAGAAGGCCACCACCGCCCCCAGGCCCACGACCAGCGAGGTCCACTCGTTGACCCGCAGGCCCAGGATGTGGTTCGCGTCGTCGATCCGCAAGGACTCGATGTACCCGCGCCCGATCGTGTACAGCCCGACGTACAACGCGAAGCTGCGCCCGTGGTCGAGGGTGAAGCGCCGGTCGAGCAGCACGACGGCGGCCGCCACCAGCAGGCACCACAAGGACTCGTAGAGGAAGGTCGGCTGGTAGGTCGCGAACTGGGCGTACCCGGGTGGCCGGTGCGCCGGCGAGATCTCGAGTCCCCAGGGCACCGTCGTCGGTCGCCCGAACAGCTCCTGGTTGAACCAGTTGCCGAACCGCCCGATCGCCTGGCCCACCGCGGCACCGGGCGCCGCCGAGTCGGCGAAGTCCACGAACGACCAGCCGTTGCGGCGGCAGGCGATCCACGCCCCCAGGGCTCCGGCTGCCACCGCCCCCCAGATCCCGAGGCCGCCGTTCCAGATCTTGAGCGCGTTCAGTGGGTGGCCGCCGGGCCCGAAGTAGGCCTGCGGCGAGGTGACCAGGTGGTAGACGCGGGCCCCGACGATGCCGAAGGGCACCGCCCAGGCGGCGATGTCGGTCACGGCTCCCGGCTGCCCTCCGCGCCGGACCCAGCGCCGCTCGGTGATGAGCACCGCCAGCACCAGGCCGGTCAGGATGCACAGGGCGTACGCCCGGATCGGCACCGGCCCTAGGTGCCACACGCCCTGCGGTGGGCTCGGGATGAAGGTGGCGAAGGTCCTCACGCCGGCAGCACCCGCCGCGCGGTACCGACGGCCTCGACGAGCTCACGGGACAGTCGCGACACGGCTTCGACCCCCGCGCTGGGCGTCGAGGCGTCCACCAGGCAGCGCACCAGCGCCGAGCCGACGATCACCCCATCAGCGTACGCAGCCACGTCGGCGGCCTGAGCGCCGTCCGACACGCCGATCCCCACGCACACCGGCAGGTCGGTGACCCTGCGCACCCGCTCGACCAGCGCCCGCGCGGCGGAGTCGACGCTGCTGCGCGTGCCGGTGACGCCCATGGTGCTCGCCGCGTACACGAAGCCCCGGCAGGCCCGCGCCGTCGAGCGCAACCGCTGCTCACTCGAGCTCGGCGCTACGAGGAACACGCGGTCCAGGTCATGGCGGTCCGCCACGTCGAGCCACTCGCCGGCCTCCTCGGGGATCAGGTCGGGCGTGATCAGGCCCGCACCACCGACGTCCGCCAGCTCGGCGCCCAGGCGTGCCACCCCATAGCGCTCGACCACGTTCCAGTAGGTCATGACCAGCGCCGGGGCGCCGGCACCCGCCACGGCCCCGGCAGCCTGGATGGCGGGTCGCCGGCGGGCGCCGGCACGCAGGGCCAGCATCACGGCGTGCTGGATGACCGGGCCGTCCATCAGCGGGTCGGAGT
>DAIETC010000241.1 GCA_027345905.1 Kineosporiaceae bacterium
GCGCTGGCCGAGCGGCACGGCTTCACCGGTTGCATGGCGGCCGACCACTTCGCGCCGTGGGTGCCGCAGCAGGGCCAGGCCGCCTTCGTGTGGAACGTGCTCAGTGCTGTTGGCGAGCGCACCCGCGGCGACCTTGGTCCAGGGGTCACCTGCCCCAGCTTCCGGTTCCATCCGGTGCTGGTCGCGCAGGCGGCGGCGACCCTGGAGGCGATGTACCCGGGGCGCACCTGGCTGGGTCTGGGCTCCGGCGAGGCACTGAACGAGCACGTCGTGGGCGGGTACTGGCCGGAGGCGGGCGAACGCTCACTTCGCCTGTTCGAGGCGATCGACCTGATCGGCAAGCTGTTCGCCGCGTCGCTGGCCGGGAAGGACGTCCGCTACCAGGGGCGCTTCTTCCAGCACGAGACGGCCCGCTTGTGGACCATGCCGCAAAAGCCGCCGCCGATCCTGGTCGCCACTGCCGGCCCGGTCAACGCCAGACGCACCGGCCGGCACGCGGACGGCATGATCACTGTGGGTGCGCCGCTGGAGAAGATCGAGGGCCTGTTCGCCAAGTTCGCGCAGGGTGCACGCGAGGGGGGCAAGGACCCGGACTCGATGCTCAAGGTGCTGCAGCTGCACCTGTCCTGGGCTCCTACCGACGAGCAGGCCTTGGCCAATGCCATGGACCAGTGGCCGAACGGCGGCATGCGCTTTCCCAAGGCGGACATCCGCAGCCCGCACGACTTCGCCCAGCTGGCCACCTTGGTGCGCCCCGAGGACTTCGCGGGCCGCATGGTGATCAGCGCCGACCCTGACGTGCACCGCGCCAACATCCAGCGCTTCGCCGACCTGGGGTTCGACCGCATCTACCTGCACAACGTCGGGCGCAACCAGGGCGAGTGGATCGAGGTGTTCGGGCGCGAGGTCCTGCCTGCACTGCGTCGCTGATGCAAGGATCGCCGACATGGACTCCGAGCGCGTCGCCGCCTTGCGCGAGATGCTGCGGCACACGCCCTGGTGGGCGCAGGCGCGCACCTTGGCCGCTGTGGTGCGCCGAACCCCCGGCCCCGGGCACCTGCTGCTCGTGGGGACCCCGCGCGTCGAACCCTGGCATCTGGCCGCCCACCTGGACGACGAGGCCCAGGCCAGCGGGCAGTCCCAGCTCTCGCCGCAGCTGGTCCGGTGGCGGCCCCCGGTGGGCGCTCCGGCGCACCTGTCGATCTCCATGACCCGTCTGGAGTCCGCGACCCGCGGTGAGACGGTGTTTGTCATCGCGCCGGACGACGCCCCGGACCCCTTGCTCGAACGCGTCGACGGGGCCCGACGCGTCGGCGCGACGGTGCTCAGCCTGGACGCCGGGGACGAGCGGCTCGCCGGCCTGGCCCACGAGCGGATGACGGTCACGAGCAGTGGCCTGGCGATCCCCGAGGCGCTGGCCACCGCCCTGGAGCCGGTGCAGGAGGAGGACCGCGGCGTACCACGCGACGTCCTAGCCGGCCTGCACCTGCCCGCCTCCTTCGACCTGGCGCAGCACTTCGTCAGTGCTGCCGCCGGTCACGACCCGGGCGACCGGACCGGCTGGCGTTCCCGGCTGGCCGGCCTGCTCACGACGATCAGCGGCCCGGGACCGCAGCACGGCTCCACGCGCCGCCGAGGCCGGCTCTGACCAGCGCACTGACTCTCAGTCCTGGTCACCGCGCCACTTGCGGTCCTCCTCGTCCCACTGCTGCGTGCGCTCGGCCGCCGTGGTCAACGCGGCGGCGGCCTGTTCGTAGGTCGGGTAGGGGCCGAGCAGGTCCTTGGCCTGGCCGCGGTTCTCGAGCTGCTCGACCAGGCCGGTCCTGGTGTTGAAGTAGTACTCCGTCATAGCGCCATCTTCCCCCGGTCGCGTTCGGGCTGCCCGGCAGGCGCGCCGGCAGCATCGGCGTGGCCGAGCACGCGCACCTAGACTCGCCTGCATGTCCGTCTCCTTTGCCAGCGTCGCGCCAGGCAGGGTCTCGCCGCGCCGCCAGGTCCCGGCGAGCATCCCGCGACCGGAGTACGTCGGCCGGCCGGCGCCCGAGCCGTACACCGGCCCGGAGGTCAAGGACGCGCAGACGATCGAACGGATGCGGATCGCCGGCCGCGTCGCCGCCGAGGCGATGGCCGCCGCCGCCGCGGTCGCCGCGCCGGGGGTCACAACCGACGAGATCGACCGGGTGGGGCACGAGTTCCTGCTCGACCACCACGCCTACCCCTCGACGCTGGGCTACCGCGGGTTCCCCAAGTCGCTGTGCACCAGCGTGAACGAGGTGATCTGCCATGGCATCCCCGACGACCGTAGGCTGCAGGACGGGGACATCCTCAACATCGACATCACCGCGTTCATGGTGCTCGACGGCCTCGGCGTGCACGGCGACACCGACGCGACCTACCTGATCGGGGACGTCGACGAGGAGTCGCGACTGCTGGTCGAACGCACCCGCGAGGCGATGCTGCGCGGCATCGCCGCGGTCCGCCCCGGGCGGGCGGTCAACGTGATCGGTCGGGTGATCGAGTCCTACGCCAAGCGGTTCGGCTACGGCGTGGTCCGCGACTTCACCGGGCATGGCATCGGCACCGCGTTCCACTCCGGCCTCGTCATACCGCACTACGACGCCGCCCCGCACTACGACACCGTCATCGAGGCCGGCATGACCTTCACGATCGAGCCGATGCTCAACCTCGGCACGCACGAGTGGGACATGTGGGACGACGGCTGGACCGTCGTCACCAAGGACCGCCGTCGCTCGGCGCAGTTCGAGCACACCTTGCTCGTCACCGAGACCGGAGCCGAGATCCTGACCCTGCCCGCGGGGCAGGCATGAGCGAAGTCGCGCTCGGCATCGACTTCGGGGGCTCGGGCATCAAGGGCGCTCCGGTCGACCTGACCAGCGGCGCCCTCGTGGCCGAACGGCTACGGATTCCCACCCCCGAGCCGGCCACACCGCACACCGTGGCGGAGGTGGTCGCCCAGATCGTCGAGCACTTTCGCCGCCTGCTGTCGTACGACGCCATCGGGGTCACCGTGCCCGCGGTGGTCACGCACGGGCTGGTGCGCACAGCGGCCAACATCGACGCATCGTGGATCGGCACCGACGCCGGCGCGCTGTTCAGCGCGCGCATCGCGAGCCCGGTCTACGTCGTCAACGACGCCGATGCCGCCGGCGTGGCTGAGGCGCGCTTCGGGGCCGCCCGAGACAGCGCCGGACTGGTCGTCGTCACCACTCTCGGCACCGGCATTGGCAGCGCCTTGCTGTTCGACGGCGCGCTCATCCCGAACAGCGAGCTCGGGCATCTGCAGGTGGACGGTCACGATGCCGAGACGCGGGCGGCGTCGGCCGCTCGCGAGAGCGAGGGGCTGTCCTGGCGGGAGTGGGCCGATCGGCTGCAGCGCTACTACGGGGCCCTGGAGGACCTGCTGTGGCCCACCCTGATCGTCGTCGGCGGTGGGGTGAGCAAGAAGGCCGACAAGTTCTTGCCCCTGTTGCACCTGCGCGCGCCGATCGTCGCCGCTCAGCTGCGCAACGAGGCCGGGACCGTGGGGGCTGCGGTCCTCGCGGCCGAGCAGCTGGCGGCCAGCGCACCAATCGCGTCCGCGTGACGGTCAGGTCTGCGCGCCCGACTCACCGGTCAGTGAGAGCCCCTGCGACGTGCGGCGCACGATGTCCTCGGCGATCTCACGAACCTTGATGTTGCGCCGCTGGGACTCTCGCACGATCCGACTGAACGCCTCCTCGGCCGTTTCGCCGTGCACGGCCATGAGGATCCCCTTGGCCTGGTCGATCACCGCGCGCGAGGCCAAGGCCTGGCGCATCTCCTCGGCCAGCCGCGCCGTGCTGGCGTACAGGCGGGCGTTGGCAAGCGCGACGGCGGCATAGCTACCGAAGTTGTTGGCCGCCTCGATGGCCTCGTCGTCGAACGCGTCGGGCCTGGTCGCGTAGACGTTCAGCGCACCTATCACGGCCTGTTGCACTGGAAGTGGCACCGACACCGAACTGTGCGCGCCCAGTGCCAGGGCCTCCCGCGCGTACTGGGGCCAGCGCTGTTCACGCTTCATGTCGGCGATGTGCATCACTTCACCACCGCGGGCGGCGTCCAGGCACGGACCGTAGTCGCGTTCGTACTGGCGTTCGTCCAGCTGCAGGGCGAGAGCGGAGGTGTACACCGCCGTGGTGGGCCGCTCTGCCTCGATCAAGGTGATCGAGACGGCCTCGGCGCCGGCCACCGTGCTCAGCGCGAGCTCGCTGATCGCCTGCAGGATCGAGGGCAGCGCGTCCTGGGCATAGATGATCTTGGCCAGCTCGCCCAGCGCACGCTGCACGGGCTCGGGGTGGGAGCGACCCGGCTGGGCGTCCGCCATTGCGCCGATCCTGTTCTGGCATCGGCGTCACCGCGGAGGCCTGGTCGCTCCTCACGGAGAAAGGGACCGGGCTCGCTGCTGAACCCCCAACACACTGCTCCATCAGTGTAACGGCTTAGGTCCGGGCCCCAGCACGCCGATGTAGGGCAATCCGAGACGAAGCGTCCCCCGGGGCAGAAGCGGGTTCAACAGTGTCCGAGACAGTGACTGAGCGGTTGGTGGCGCTGGCATCAGGCGCACCGCAGGCGAGCGGGCGCCTGGGCGCCGGCATTCCCGCGCCGGAGAGCATGCGACGCCAGCTCTCGATCCGGGCGGTCGCCGTCCTCGCCATCCTGGCGAGCGCGGCCTACCTGTTCTGGCGCGCCACGCAGACGCTCGACCTGTCGGTGTGGTGGCTGTCCGTGCCCATGCTGCTGCTCGAAGTGCACGCACTGGTGAGCCTGTTGCTGTTCACGGCACCCCTGTGGGATCTGGACGCCGTGCGCCCGCCCGCGCCGGTCGACAGCACGGTCGCCGGCCTAGCGGTTCTGATCCCGACGTACAACGAACCGGTGGACGTCCTGCTGCCCACGGTCGCCGCGGCCGTCCGCATCTCGCTGCCGCACCAGACCTGGGTGCTCGACGACGGTGACCGCGCCGAGGTGGCCGCGCTGGCCGACGCGATGGGTGCCCACTACCTCACCCGCGCCGAGCGCACGCACGCCAAGGCCGGCAACGTCAACCATGCCCTGGGGCACATCGAAGCCGACATCATCGCGTTGCTGGACGCCGACCACGTCGCCGACCGCAACTTGTTCCGCAACACCTTGGGCTACTTCGAGGATCCGCGGGTCGCCCTCGTACAGACCCCGCAGGACTTCTACAACGTGGACAGCTTCGAGCACCACGACCAGAAGGCACGCCGATGGCTTCCCTGGGCTCCGGGCGGCGCACGACGTTCCGTACGGTTCAGCGAGCAGGAACTCTTCTACCGAGCGCTCCAGCCCGGTCGCAACCGGCTGGACGCGGCGTTCTGCTGCGGGACCGGCGCGGTCATTCGTACCGGCGCCCTGCGCTCGGTGGGTGGCATGGCCACCGACACCGTGACCGAGGACATCCACACCACGATCCGCATGCACCGGGCCGGCTGGAAGTCCAGGTACCACAACGAGGTGCTGGCTCGCGGCCTGGCCGCCGCAGATGCCCGCCAGTACCTGGTGCAGCGGGTCCGCTGGGGCACCGGTGCCATGCAGGTGTTGCGCAGGGAGAATCCCGCGTGGGTCAGCGGTCTGTCGTTCAAACAGCGGGTGTCCTATCTCGGTCCGTTGCTCGGCTGGTTCGACTCCTGGCGCACTCTCGGCTACCTGCTCGCTCCCATGCTGGTGCTGCTGACCGGGGCGGTGCCGGTGCGTGCCGAGGCTCGGACCTTCGCGCTGGCGTTCGGTGCGGTCTTCGTCCTGCAGCGAGCTGCCCTTCGGTTGCTGTCGCGCGGTATGGCGCCACAGGGCATCGCCACCATCTTCGAGTTCATCCGGTTGCCGGCGACGCTGCTGGCCACCGGCCGACTGTTCTCGGCCCGTGAACGCAACTTCGTCGTGACGCCGAAGGGGCGCACGGGTGACAAGCGCGCCCGCATGCAGGTTCCCCGGCTCTTGTCGGGGCTGTTGGTGGCCAGCGTTGCCAGCGCCGCCTGGTTCGTGGCCTCGACGCTGGGTCTAACGCCCACGTCGTACGCCGTCCCCTGGGTCGCCTACGCGGCGTCGGCCTGGCTGGTGGTCAACGCCGTCCTGCTGAGCGTGGCCATCGCCCGGATCCGCCGGGAGCGCTTCGGCGCCGAACGCCGGGCGTCGGTGCGCTTCGACGTGACCGGAACCGCGCAGCTGGGCGGTGTGCCCGCCGAGCTGGTGGATGCCAGCCTCACCGGCGCCTTGGTGACCATGGCCCGTGACACCAGGCGCGTACCGCAGTTCGGCGAGTCGCTGGTGCTCGACCTGGAGCTGGGTGCTGGATCGCAGCGGTTCTGGGTCCAGGTCAAGTCCGTGCGCCGACCGGACGGGTCCAGCGCGGTCGCTGCGGACGGCTACGTCATCGGTTTGGAACTGCGGCACGGCCAGGACCGGGAACGGGCCGGGTTGGCACTGGCCCTGTTCGCCACCGGTGCCCCGCCACGCCTGGTGGCACCCAAGACTCCCGAGCCGAGCGAGCACCCCGCGCCACTGGCGCGGCCGGCGCTCGCGCAGGCGCTCGTCCACTGAGCCCGACCCGGGCGGACGAGTCAGCCTGTACGCCGGGGACAGGCCATACATGAGGCTCACACGCTCACCGAACGGTGTATTTGGCCCCTGACCTGCGGTTATGCCGTTGGTCAGCGGTGGCTAGCGTTGACCACATACGGACGTCTTGCGGACTTTCTGCGGACTGGGCGCGAAGGAAAGCAGAAGCGTCGACTGAGGGGTCTTGCGTTCTGGCATCACTTCCGGCATGCTTTCCAGCATGGTCACCGTGCGGGAGGACAAGGTGCGCGAGAACAAGCTGCGGCGCATGGCCCACCGACAGGGGCTCACCCTGGTGAAGTCGAGACCCCGCGACACCAGAGCTCTCGACTACGGGACTTACGCGCTCATGGACCCGCGAGACAACGCGGTTGCGTTGTCGGGCCATGAGTCCGGGTA
>DAIETC010000246.1 GCA_027345905.1 Kineosporiaceae bacterium
GACCGGGGCGAAGACGGTGAACTGGCCGTTGTTCAGCGTGTTCACCAGGTTCACCTTCGGGTTCAGCTTGCCCGAAACCGAGGCCACGAGGGTCTTCAGCAGCGGGTTGTTCGACGCGGCGGTCGCGACCGGGTCCTTGCCCATGCCCTGCACCGAGCCTGCACCGGAGGGCACGGCCTTGGCGTAGCCCGCGCAGCTGGGGCCCACCAGCCCGGCGGAGTCCGCCGTCATCGTGTCGGACGGCGTGGGGGTGTCGGACGGCGTGGGGGTGTCGGACGGCGTGGGGGTGTCGGACGGCGTGGGGGTGTCGGACGGACTGGCCGAGCTGCTGCTGGACGAGGTCGTCGCCGCGGATCCGGATCCAGCGGTGGTGCTGCTGGCGCCGCAGGCGGAGGCGGTCACGGAAACGGCGGCGATGGCGACGGTGAGGGCGAGGCGGGGCTTCATGTCAGCGTTCTCCTTGTTGGTGTGGTGCGTCCCGCGGGCTCCGAGCCCGTGGGGTGTTCCGGCGTTTGGCGACAGGTGCCGCCGGCCGCTCTAGACGACCTGGACGGACGTGGAGTCCAGGCCGGTGGTGCCGTTCGGTCTGATCGGCGCGCTCGCCGAAATCTGCGGGACGCCGTTCGCGTCGAACGCGCGGCACTCGAGGCTGTGGGTGCCGGGGCGCGCGTCCCACTCCCACACCCACTGCACCCAGGTGTTCTTGCCCGGCGCATCGGCCAGGCGCGCGTTGGCCCAGGGGCCGGCGTCCACCCGAACCTGCACTCTGGAGATGCCCGTTCCCTGCGCCCAGGCGACCCCCGCGACCGCGGCCTTGCCCTTGGGCACCTTGGCGAACGAGCCGGGGACGTCGATTCGCGAGGCCAGCTTGATCGGGGCCTTCGCGCTGTAGCCGCGGGGCGTCCAGTACGCCTGGTCGCGGTCGAACCTGGTCACCTTCAGATCCGTCACCCACTTGGTGGCCGAGACGTACCCGTAGAGCCCTGGGACGACCATGCGCACCGGGAAGCCGTGCTCGACCGGCAGGGGCTCACCGTTCATGGCGATGGCGAGCAGCGCGTCACGACCCACGGTCAGGTTCTGCAGGGGGGTCGAGATCGTCATCCCGTCGACGCTGGTGCTGAGCACCATGTCGGCGTCCGACGCCGGAGCGACCTGCTGGAGCAGGTCCGAGATCGGGTAGCCGAGCCACACCGCGTTGCCGGCGAGGTCTCCGCCGACCTCGTTCGAGACACAGGTGATGGTGGTGACCCGCTCGACCAGGGGAAGCTTCAGGAGCTCGGCGTACGTCAGCGTGAGCTCGCGGCCCACCATGCCGTGGACCTTCAGCCGCCAGTCCTCGGCGCGCAACCGCGGCACGCTAAGGGCGGTGTCGACCCGGTAAAAGTCGCTGTTCTTCGTCGTGAACGGCGTGATCCCGGGCACCGGCAGCTGGACGCCGGCGGGCAGGGTCACCTTCTCGACCGCGGCCGGCAGGCGCACTGCGGCCCGCGAGGCGGTGACATCGGTGACGGAGCCCGTCGCCACCCGGGAGGCGGCGCCGGTCACCAACGCCCCGGCGCCCACCGCGCCCGCGCCCCGCAAGAACGCCCGCCGGCTCCACCCCTGCGTGGAGCCGGCGGGCCGGGTCATCAGCGCACGCAGGGCCAGCAGGCCAGCAACCGCGCCGACGAGAGTGGGCAGAACGTCCAAGGGCGAGGCGCCCGGCCGGGTGGCCACCGCGGCGGCGGCGACCGCGGCCAGGAGCACGACGACGCCGAGCCCTGCCGCCAGGCGTACCCGCGCCACCAGGCCAGCGACCAGCGCCAGTACGAGCAGCACGACACCGATGGAAACCAGCAGGACGGTCTTGTCATTGGCGCCGAAGGTCCGGATCGCCAGGTCCTTGAGCCAGCCTGGCGTGCGGTCGACGAAGGCCTCGCCCACGGCGATGACGGGGCTGCCCTGGCCGCTGCCGATGCGAAAGCGCACGAGGAGGGCCGCGAGCAGGTCGGCCACGCCGACAGTCAGGGCGCCCGCGAGCACCCCGGCCAGAGCCGCCTGCGCGCGGGGGGTCCCGTGAGGGGTGGATGCGGTCCCGGACAGGTTCACGGCTGGTCTTCGGACTCAGTCGCCACCCGGATTGGTCCGCCTTCTGCCGCACCCAGCTGGGCGAGATCGCGTGAACTGCCCCTCGCACTTGTGCCGGCGTGTCAACCTCTCGTTCGGGAGCGAGACGTTGACACGCCGTCACAAGTGGACTGGGGGGAGGGGCAGGAGCGAGGGGGCCGGGATCAGGTGACGCTGACCTGCACGCTGTGCCAACCGGTGGCGCCGTCGGGCGCCGGATCGGCCCGCTGCTGCGTCTGCACCTGGCCCGCCCCGTCCGTGGCGCGCACCTGCAACCGGTGCTCGCCGGGCGCCACGTCCCAGCGCCACAGCCACTGCCGCCAGGTGTCGGCGGTGCCACCCTCGCCGAGCGTGGCGCGCTGCCAGGGGCCGTCGTCCGCCCGGACCTCGACGGCCGAGATGCCGCGGTGCGGCGCCCACGCGACCCCCGCGACCGTGACCAGACCGGCACGCACCGACGACCCCGCCGCCGGGACGTCGATCCGCGACTGGGTCTTGATCGGGCCGCGCGCCGACCAGCCGCGCGGCGTCCAGTACCCCTCGGCTCGGTCGAACCGCGTGACCTCCAGGTCGACCACCCACTTGGTGGCGGACACGTACCCGTACAGGCCCGGCACCACCATCCGCACCGGGAACCCGTGCTCCACGGGCAGCGGCTGCCCGCCCATACCGACAGCCAGCATCGCCGCGCGGCCGGGATCGGTGAGCGTGTCCAGCGGCGTCCCCGCGGTCCAGCCGTCAACGCTTGTCGAGAGCACCATGTCGGCACTGCGCGAAGGCCCGGCCCGAGCCAGCAGCTCACGCAGCGGGTAACCCAGCCAGCGCTGGTTGCCGACGAGCCCGCCGCCCACCTCGTTCGACACGCACGAGAGGGTGACCATCGCCTCGACCAACGGCAGTGCGAGCAGCTCGCCGAACGTGATCTCGACCTCGTGGTCGACCATGCCGTGCACCCGAAGCCGCCACTGGCCAGCGGTCACCTGCGGCACGGCGAGGGCGGTGTCGATGCGGTAGAAGTCGCTCACCGGCGTGAGCAAGGGCGTCAGGCCAGGCACGTCCAGACTGGACGACGCTGACGGGGCGCCCGCCAGCGTCGGCGGCCCGGGCACCGGCGCAGGCAAGCGGACGGCGTCCCGGCTGGACTGGGCGCTCAGGCTGGCCCGACCGACCACCTTCGACAGGCCACCGGCCGCTGCGGTGGCCACCGCGGTGCCCGAGGCCAGGCCGAGAAAGGACCGGCGGTCGATATCGTCGTCGCGCGCGCCGGCCTGCTGCGCCCGATCGGTCAGGGCGTTCAGCGCCAGCAAGCCGGCAAAGGTCCCGAGGACCGTGGGCAGCGCGTCCAGACCCTGGGCTCGCGGGCGACTGAGCACGGCCGCCGCGGCGACCGCCCCGAGCAGCACGACCAGCAGCAGGCCGGCGGTGCGCCGACGGGCGGCCAGCATCCCCGCACCGGCGGCCGCGACGGCCAGGACGAGCGCGATACCGGCCAGCAGCGCCGTCTTGTCGTGCACACCGAACACCGTGATAGCGAGGTTCTTCAACCACGGCGGCGTGCGGTCGATGAAGGCCCCACCGACGGCGATCACCGGCGAGGGCGCACCGCCCGCGTGGCCGCTGCGGACCAGGACGGCGGCGCCCACCTCGGCGACGCCGATCGTCAGCGCGCCGGCAAGCACCCCCGCGACCGCGCTTCGAACTCTGGCACCGGCGCTGTGCACCCGTCCAGGATCACACGAGCCCTGGCTTCGAGCCCACCCCCGTGCTCAAGAGCGCGACCACCCGCGGCGCCATCGCCCGCAACGCCTTCCCGCGGTGGCTGATGGCGTTCTTCTCCGATGCCGACAGCTCGGCCATGGTGCGCCCGTCCTCGATGCGCACGATGGGGTCGTAGCCGAAGCCGCCGTCGCCGCGCGGCGCGCGGGTCAACGTTCCGCGCACCTCGCCGAGCTCGACTCGCTCGTTGCTATCGGGCGTCACAAGTGCTGCGGCACAAACGAACCGAGCGCCGCGATACTCGTCGGGGACGTCGGCGACCTGGGCGAGCAGCAGGTCGAGGTTCGCATGGTCGTCGCCATGCCGGCCGGCCCAGCGCGCCGAGAACACGCCTGGCGCGCCACCGAGCACGTCGACGGCCAGCCCGGAGTCATCCGCCAGGGCCGGCAGGCCGGTGGCCCGCGCGACTACCCGCGCCTTGAGCAAGGCGTTGTCGGCAAAGGTGACGCCGGTCTCGACGACGTCCGGCACGTCGGCGAAGTCGCCGACCCCCACGACGGAGTCCAGCAGAGCGAGGTCACCGCCCGCCTCGCGCAGCACCTGGGCCAGGATCTCGCGAAG
>DAIETC010000265.1 GCA_027345905.1 Kineosporiaceae bacterium
TGGCTGGCAGTACGACGGGCCGGCCGGCGGCGGTCAGTGGAAGCACACAGACGGCAAGCCGCGCCGCACCGACCAGCCGACGACGCCCAAGGGCCGATGGTCCAAGCGCCTCAACGACCCCCAACCGCTGATCACCCTGCCGCCCGGCGTGGCCGACATCGAACCTGACCTGTTCTCGGACGGTGCCGCATGACCCACCCACAGACCGCCGCAGCCCCGTCCTCCCCCCCGCGGGGCTGCGGCTCAGACACCTGCGAGCACTGCGGCAGGCCCATCGAGCCAGGGGCCGTCTACTGCTCCCCGCGCTGCCGCTACGCCGACGAGGGAGAGCTGCTGTGAACCACAACACCAAGGTCCCGCGCCCCTTCGGCTACGAGCCGATGAAGCCCGCCACGATCGCCGCCCCGCGCATCAGCCCCGAGCAGATCGCGGCCGTCCGGGAGCGCGTGGCCACCCAGCCCGACGCTGACCTGCTCGCCGAGGTCCTCGGGCTCGACACGATGGAGGCGACGGCGTGACCCTGACCATCTTCAACGACCTCGAGCAGCGCTCCGAGGAGTGGCACGCGGCCCGCCGTGGCATCGTCACCGCCTCCGTGGTCGGCAAGCTGCTCACCCCGACGCTGCGAGTGGCCGACAACGACACCTCGCGCGGGCTGATCGTCACCCTCGCCGCCGAGCGCATCACCGGCTGGAGCGAACCGACCTTCGTTAGCGACGACATGTGGCGCGGCATCGAGGCCGAGCCGATCGTGCGCGACCTCTACGCCGAGCACTACGCCCCGGTGACCGAGTGCGGCTTCATGCGCTGGGACGACGACTGGACGCTCGGCTACTCCCCAGACGGACTGGTCGGCGACGACGGCCTCATCGAGATCAAGTCGCCGCGCGCGACGACACATCTGCGCACAATCCTCGCCGACGCGGTGCCGCCGCAATACATCGCCCAGTGCCAGGCCGGGCTGCTCGTCAGTGGCCGCGCCTGGTGCGACTTCGTGTCCTTTGTCGGCGGGATGCCGCTGTACCGCCGGCGCGTCGAGCCGGACCCCGCATGGTTCGAGGCGATCACCGCCGCGTGCATCGCCGCCGAGCAGCGCATCGCGGAGATCGTCGCCGACTACGCCGTGCGCACCGCCGACCTGCCCAAGACCGGACGCATCGACTTCGAGATCAAGGTGGCGTGACCCATGACCCTCGACATCTCCGACACCCTCGCCCCCGACTCCGACCAGCTCGACGCGATCGACCTCCTCGGCCACCCGCGCACGTTCACGATCAAGAGCGTCAGCAAGGGGAACGCCGAGCAGCCGGTGCAGGTCCACCTGGCCGAGTTCCCGCGACCCTGGCGGCCCGGGAAGTCGATGAGGAGAGTGCTCGCCGCCTGCTGGGGCACCGACGCCTCTGCCTGGGTCGGCCGGCGCGTGACCCTCTACTGCGACGAGTCGGTGCGCTTCGGCTCCGAGGTCGTAGGTGGCACGCGGATCTCGCACCTGAGCCACATCGACAAGGCCAAGTCCATCCCGCTCCTCGTCTCGCGCGGCAAGAGCGCCACGTACCGGGTGCAGCCGCTCGCCGATGCCGCGCCGCCCGTCGATGACCCGCTGGCCGCGCTGCGTGCCGAGTGGAAGTCCGCGAGCCCTGAGCGTCGCGCCGAGATCGAAGCCGAGATCGCCGCCCGCAAGCCCGACGAGCCCGCCCTGCCCGAGCCCGAGGGGTGGCAGCAGTGACCACCCGCCTGCGCCCCACCTTCGCCGCCGCCTGGTGCGTCGCCTGCCGCGCGCTCACCCGGCACGACGTCGGCGACGGATACGGCACCTGCACCCACTGCGGCGAGATCCGCGAGGCACCCGCCGGGGAGGAGTGGTAATGGCCGAGCAGCTCGACCTCCTGGCCGCCATCGCCAGCGACCACGTCCACGCCGAAGACCGCGCCAAGGTCGAGGCCGCCATCCTCGCCGTCGCCGCTGAGCACGACGGGCGTGTCGACCCAAACCTCGTGCGCCAGCAGCTCACGAACCGTCACGGGCTCACCGTCTACCCCCGGCTGCTGTCCGCCTGCTACTCCGCGCTGGCGAGCCACAAGCGCACCACCTGGGCGCTGGAGTGGCGCGGGGAGACGACCAAGAACCTCGACCGGGCAGGCGGCAACTACGGCAAGCCGCTGCGGGTCTGGCGGGTCGTGCAGCGCGGGGAGGTGGCGGCATGACCCAGCTCGACATCCTCGCTGCGGACACCAAGTGCGGCATCGGGCGCCACCAGGACTGCGGCGGCTGCGACTGCCGCTGCCACGTCGAGACCGCCAACCTGGCCGACCTCGAGACCTACGGCACCGACTACGGCGTGCCCCCGCACATCGCCCGCGCCCTCGCCGGCCACCTGCGCAACCGGGTCGACTCGCTCGCCGAAGCGTGCGCTGTGGCGAAGGTCGTAGTCGACCTCGGCTGGCGACCCGACGGCAGCCTCGTGCACGGCGCGACGGCCGCGACGTGGCTGCGCGCCAAGGCCGACACGTACAGCACCGACGAGCAGACGGTGCGCCGCGAGGGCCTCTCCGCCGCGGCGCTCGTGTACCGCACAATCGCCGACGAGCTGCGCAAGTGCGCGCGCGAGATCGGCGGTGCCGCATGATCCGCAACCACACGGCCGTCGGGCTGTCCAGCGTCGGCTACCCACGCGCCTGGACTGAGGTCACTCTCCCCGGTGACACCTGGCGCCGCGACGCCGCCTGTAGCCACGTCGACCCCGAGTTGTTCTACCCCGAGAAGGGCGGCTCGGCGGCGGCGGCCAAGCGGATCTGCGAGGGCTGCCCGGTGCGCGCCGAGTGCCTGGCGTGGGCGCTGGAGCACCGGTGAGCGGTTCGGCGTCTGGGGCGGGCTATCCGAGCGGGAACGGCGGCGACTGCTGGTGCCGGAGCAGAGGAGGTCGGCGTAGATGGCGCTCAGCAAGCGACTGCGCTTCGAGGTCATGCGGCGGGACAACCACACCTGCCGGTACTGCGGCGGTCACGCCCCCGACGTCGTGCTCACCGTCGACCATGTCGTGCCGGTAGCCCTCGGTGGCAGCGACGAGCCGGGCAACCTCGTCACAGCCTGCAAGGACTGCAACGCCGGCAAGACCTCGAGCAGCCCCGATGCCGTCACGGTCGACGCCGTAGCCGATGACGCGCTCCGGTGGGCCGAGGCCATGAAGGTGGCAGCGGCGGCGGCCAAGAAGAACTACAAGGCCGAGGAGCGCTACCGCAAGCGGTTCCTTGACGCCTGGGAGCGCTACACCGACTGGCAGGGCTACAGCTTCAACCTGGACGACAACTGGCGATCAACAGTAGGGCAGTGGTACGCCGCAGGCCTCCCTGTCGAGCTGGTCGAGGATGCCGTCGACCGCGCCATGGCGAAGTACGGCCTCGGCAAGCGGGACAAGTTTCGCTACCTCGCCGGGATCTGCTGGCGCCGGCTGACCGACCTCCAGGAGGCCGCCCGCGCCGCCGTCGCCCCACCGCAGCCCGAGACCTGCGGATGGTGCGACAGAACCGACTGCGAGTACATCGAGCGTGCCTCCTGTGTGTTCTGTGGCGGCTCTGCTCAACACGTACCCGCAATGTGCCACGGCGCCGACGAGGGCTACCTCCGCGGATGGAAGGAGGGGCGCCAGTTCGGTGATCCGATCCTGCGCGCCCTGGCTGAGGTAGTTGACGGCATCGAAGACCCATGGCGGGCGAAGCTGCGGGCGGTGAACGGCTGATGTGGTTCAAGGTCGACGACGACCTGCCCGTGCATCGCAAGGTACTCGCCGCCGGGAACGCCGCCATGGGCCTGTGGGTGCGGGCTGGAGCGTGGAGCGCACGAGAGGGCACCCTCGGCTTCATCCCGACCGAGACCGTCCGCACCCTCGGGACCCTCACCCAGGCCCAGCGCCTCGTCACTGCCGAGCTCTGGAAGCCGGTCAAGCGCGGCTTCCAGTTCCACGACTGGGAGACCTACCAGCCATCCGCCGAGGAGGTCGAGAAGGTTCGGCAGAAGCGGGCCGAGGCTGGCCGCAAGGGAGCGCAAAAGCGCTGGGGTAGGGATGGCAAACCGGTAGCAAATGCCATGGCAAGTGGCATGGCAAGTGATATGGCAAATCAATGCCCCGGTCCCGGTCCCGTAGTTAGTGGTTTAGGTAGTCAGTCGTCTCACGGTGAGTACGCGCCGACCGACGACGACCTGGACAAGATCCAGAAGGCGACCGGAGGCACCCGCGCTCACGCCGAGCGCGTCTGGGACGACGTCCTCTCCAGAGCCGTCGAGACCGTCAAGCGCCCTCGCGCCTATGTGCTCCGCGCCATCGGTGACGAGCCCGAGCGCTACCGACCAACCGTCACCGCACTGCGCACCGACGAGCAGTGCCCTACTCATCCCGGCTACCCGGCCACCAACTGTGGCGGCTGCCGAGCTGACGCGCTCGAGAAAGGGGCGACCGCATGACCGCGCACACCTTCACCGCCCTGTGGC
>DAIETC010000003.1 GCA_027345905.1 Kineosporiaceae bacterium
ACGCCGACGAGCGCTACCAGCTGCACGGGACCGACGCACTGCGCGAGTGGATGCAGCGCACCGCCGACGAGGCGATCGAGCTGGTCGCCCCGCACATGGACATCCCCGAGCCGGTACGCACCATCGAGTGCCTCATCGCCCCGACCCAGACCGGCGGCATCTACTACACCGGGCCGTCGCAGGACTTCTCCCGCCCGGGCCGCATGTGGTGGTCGGTGCCCAAGGGCGTCACCGAGTTCGGCACCTGGAAGGAGCTCACGACCGTCTACCACGAGGGTGTCCCGGGCCACCACCTGCAGGTCGCCCAGACGGTCTACCGCGCCGAGCTGCTCAACCGGTGGCGGCGCCTCGGGTGCTGGGTCAGCGGCCACGGTGAGGGGTGGGCGCTGTACGCCGAACGGCTGATGGCCGACCTGGGGTTTCTCGACGACCCCGGCGACCGGCTCGGCATGCTGATGATGCAGTCCATGCGCGCGGCGCGGGTCGTCATCGACATCGGCGTGCACTGCGAGCTGCCGGCCCCGGCGGAGGTGGGCTCTGGCCCGTGGACGTACGAGAAAGCCTGGCAGTACTTCGCCGCCCACACGACCCTGTCCGAGGGGATGCGGCGCTTCGAGCTCGACCGCTACCTGGGCTGGCCGGGCCAGGCACCGTCGTACAAGATCGGTGAGCGGCTGTGGCTGGCCGTGCGCGATAAGGTGCGCGAGCGTGAGGGCGCGGCGTTCTCGCTCAGCGCGTTCCACCGGCGAGCCCTCGACCTGGGGTCGGTCGGCTTGGATGTCCTGCAGGAGTCACTACTGGCGCAAGCGCAGTAGTGGGGCCAACGCTCGTCCTCGGGTCGGCCAGCCCGGCGCGGCTGCGGACGCTGCAGAGCGCGGGTGTCAACCCCTACGTCCTGGAGTCGGGCGTCGACGAACAGGCAGTTCTCGTTGCGGCGCAACGGTTGTATGGCGCTCTCGCGCCTGACCAGGTGCCCTTGGTGCTCGCCCGGGCAAAAGCTGAAGCAGTCAGCGCGCTTCTCGGCGACGCCGACGCAGCGCTCGCCGGGCCCGCTGATCCCCTGGTGCTCGGCTGCGACTCGGTGCTCGAGCTGGACGGCGAGGTGCACGGCAAGCCGGTCGATGCGTCCGAGGCGAGCGCGAGATGGCGGCGGATGCGCGGGCGCAGCGGCGTCCTGCACACGGGGCACTGGCTGATCGACCTTCGCGAGGGCGGCAGTGCGGCCACGGTGGGCGCCCTCGCCTCGACCACGGTGCACTTCGCCGACATCAGCGACGACGAGATCGACGCGTACGTCGCCACCGGCGAACCGTTGTCCGTCGCCGGTGCGTTCACCACCGACGGTCTGGGGGGCGCGTTCGTCCGCGGCATCGAGGGCGACCATCACAACGTGGTGGGCCTGAGCCTGCCCGTCCTGCGCGACCTGCTCGCCGACTGCGGCGTCGCCTGGACAAGCCTGTGGACCGCCACCGCCCCCAGTTGACGGATACCGCGAGGGAAGACTCGCTGTCAAGCCTGATTCGTCATCGGAAACAGCACTTCACGCAAGCCCCGGGCGCCCCCAAGATCGGGACGAGGCGCAGCAGAGCCATGCGCGACTGAGTAGCGCTGCACGCCGCTCAACCGCCCAACACAGGTGAGGGTTTCCATGTTTACACAGCCATCTCGACGGTTTGTGCGATCGGTTCCGGGACGTCGGCTGACACCGCTGCTGGGCCTCAAGCCGGTGGCCCTGGTCAGCGCGTTCCTGCTCGCCATGGCCGGCCTCACCGCCGCGCCGGCAGGCGCCGCAAGCGGCAGCAACAACGCCAACCGCCCTTCCTCGCCGCATTTCATGCGCCCCAGGAACCAGCTCCACGGTGCAGCGGGGTCAGGCGCCGCCTTCGACACCACGACCGATATGACCTACCACAACGGCCCAGTGATGCGCGACGTCACCAACTACGCGATCTTCTGGAACCCCACCACCCCCCCGGCGGGCTACCCAAGTCAGCCGATGTTCGACAGCAACTACCGCAGCATCATTGACCGGTATTTCACCGATATCGGTGGAACGCCCTACCTCAACATCGAAACCCAATATGGCGACAGCACTGGCCAACCAGTGCCCAACAGCGCGCACTTCGGCGGCGACTGGGTCGACACGACCAGCTACCCGCACGCCGGCACGAGTGCCGATCCACTGCAGGACACGGACATTCAGGCGTCTATCGACCGAGCCATCGCCGCCCATCCCACCTGGCAGGCGCCTAGCAACTCCACCATGTACTTCGTCTACACCGGCAAGAACATCATCGAGTGCCAGGGAACCGCCTGCTTTGCGGCAAACGACTACAACGGGACTGCTGCGACAAACAAGAAATTCTGCGCCTACCACTTCAACAACGGCTCGAAGATCTACGCGTTCATTCCCTATGCCTCGACTGGCGCCTGCTACGGCGACGACACGGCGTGGCCCAATGGTCAAGGAGTCGACGTCGCACTGGATGTCACGTCCCACGAACAGTTCGAGGCCAACACCGACCCGTTCCAGAACGCCTGGTATGACGATGTCAACGGTACGGCTGGGGAGAACGGCGACAAGTGCAACTTCAACTATGGGCCGTACGAGAGTGACGGGACCAACCTGGTGCTGCAAGGTCACGCCTATCAGGCGCAGCTCGAGTGGAGCAACGGCTCCCCCCATGGATGCGTCAAGCGCTATGGCGCGCGACCCAGCACCACGGTGACGGGTGATCTGAACTTCGGCACCGTGCCGAGGGGCACGTCTGCCACGCGACAGGTCGCTGTCCAGAACACCGGGTTGGGCGACCTGGACATACTGGGTGCGCAGATGGCCTCCGGATCGTCATCGGCCATCACGCTGAGCCCCACAGCGCCCAACCACGCGACCCTGCATGCCGGGGACACCGCCCTGTTCGACGTCACCGCCGCAGCGCCCGCGGATGCCGCCAGCGCCGGCCCCCTGACGGGCACCTTGGCCATCGATACCGACGACACCGTGCCGAACGACACGGGAGCTGCAACGTCGGCGCAGCTCACGGCCACGACGGCTATCGCCGCCACGGCGACCGTAGGCCTACCTGCCCTCACGGTCACCGGATCACTGGACTTTGGCACCGTCCCGCGTGGTGACAGCGCCACGCGAGACGTGATCGTGCAAAACACCGGCAGCGCCGAACTGCACGTGACTGACATCAGTCTGGTGAGCGGCAGTGACCCCGCCTACAGCCAGACACCGCTCGCAGGCCCAGCCGGCACGCTGACGCCCGGCGCCAGCCTCACGGTCCAGGTGACTTTCGCACCACCGGCCAGCTCGTCCACAACCGGGCCGCTGACCGCGACTCTCGCCATCTCAACCGACGCACCCTCCGCCGGTTGGCAGACCGTGCCTGCCACGGGGACGGTCGGGCTGCCCAAGGCAGCGGTGTCACCCGGAGCGCTCGACGTCGGCGTCGTGTGCCCCGGATCGACGTTCGACCAGCAGCTGACGGTCACGAACACCGGGCAGGCACCGCTCACCATCAGCGACATCAGCATCGGGAGCGGCAGCTCCGGCGGTCTGTCCGTGCTGCCCATCCCGAGCCTGCCGCAGACGCTGCCGGTCGGGGGCCACCTGTCGTTCACGGTTCGCTTTGCACCCTCCGGGCCGTTCGGTGGCCCGGTCGCCGGAACCGTCGTGGTGACCACTGACGACCCTGTGAACCCACAGATTTCCGTACCCATCACCGGATCTGTCGGACAGGCCGTCCTCACCGCCGGAAGCACCCAGCTGGACTTCGGCGGCGTGCCGACGGACAACCGGACGAGTCCGCACGCCGCCACATTGCCGGTGACCATCTCGAACACCGGAAACTGCGAGCTGTCCATCAGCTCACTGCAGGTCAGTGGGCCAGCCGCAGCGGACTACGTTGTGGTCGGCTCACCCACGCTGCCGCTGTCCCTTGCGGCCGGCGCTGCCGTGACCCTGAGCGTGCAGTTCAACCCGACGGCGGCGGGTACCCGCAACGCGACGCTCACGGTCGGCAGCAGTGATCCCGCTCACCCGCTCACCGCGGTGACCCTGAGCGGCGAAGGTCTGATACCAGCGATCTCGACCTCCAGCGACGCCTTGGTCTACGGCCCCACCGTGGTCCAGAGCCAGGCACCGGGCTATCCAGGGCTGACCACACCGCTGACCGTGACCAACACGGGACAGTCCGAGCTGATCACCGACACTTTGACGACCGACGGTGCACCGTTCACGGCGCCGGCCCCGGCCTCACCGCCATCTCGATACGCGCCGAACGACCACTTCAGCGAACCAGTCACATTTGCGCCAACCACGCAAGGGAAGTTCTCCGGAGTATTCACAGTCGCCGATACCGACCCCGAAGGGGGTGCCAGCCACACGGTGACCCTGTGCGGTGAAGGTGTCGGACGCGGTATCCGGGTGCTGGCGATCAACTCATCGGGGGTGCCGTTCGACAACATCAAACAGCTGCGGCTGCAGTCCCAGGGGACAGCCCAGAAGGTCAACATCAACCTCTCCGGCCTTGCCCTGCGTGGTGTGGGCACTTCCTGTCTACCTGGCCAGCAGGAACAGTACGAGAACCAGTCCCTACCTGCCACAGACACCGTGAACCAGCGCTCGTCGTACTACACGCTCTCCGTGACAGTCGGCGGAAAGGCGACGACCATCACGTTCAGCCTGGGCGTCGCTGAGTTCAAGACGCTGACCATGACGGTCGGGTAACGGCATGGGGATGGGTGGCCGCAGCCGCTTTCGGGTGGGCATGACACTGGTTGCCGCTGCGGCGACCCTGCTCGTCGGGTGCGGGCCCCGGACCGGGCCTGGCACGCACCTGCCGGTCCCAGAGCCGACGGCGCCGCCGGTGGAGCACACCGGGAACCCCGGTCCGACAACAGGTACGTCATCTTCCTCCGTCACCTCGGCGAGCAGGTCCGTGACGACAGGCCCACCACCAGGCACGGGATCGGCGCTGCGGCTCGGTGAACCGGACAACGCACAGACGGTGACCGTACGACGCGGCACCCGACTCGTGCTCGTGCTGCACAACACCTATTGGGTCATCACCGGCTCATCGAACCCTGCGGTCGTGGTCTCGACCGCCGTGCAGACGCACACTCCCGACCCGCCTGGGTCGTGCCTGCCCGGTATCGGATGTGGATCGGTCAGTGAACCGTTCTCGACGCGCAGTCTCGGCTCGGCGACGCTGACGGCGCACCGCGACTCATGTGGTGAGGCAATGCCTTGCCAAGCCGCTCAGTCACGGTATGTCGTGACCGTCGTCGTGACCGGCTGACCGCGCCGCTGCCGCCGAACGGGCGCTGCGGCCAACACCTCGCGGTCGGGGCGCACGAGCACCCCGCTCAGCTTCGAGCGTTGCAACCAGGCCCGCAGCTGCGGGCAGTCCACGCTACGGACGCCGGGTGCCGGCCGGCCGCTGACGTCCACGCTCACCACCTGGCCGAACCCGCGCGCCAGCTCCACCAATCCCGCGTCCGCCGGCCCCGCACTGATGATCGCGAACCCGGCACCCAGGACGTCGTCCAGCCGCAGCCGGTGGCCGCCTTCGACGACCCAGGGCTGCGGGCAGGGCCGGCCCACCGGGTCGTGTCGCCGGTGCGTACGCCGCACCAGTGGCCCGGCCGCAAGCCGGGGAGTGCTCGTCCTGGCGAGCAGCCGGGCGCCGCCAGGCAGACGGCACAGCGCAGCGAGCCCGATCCGGCGCAGGGCCGCGGCTCGGCCCGCGCCACCGGTCATCGCCCATCCGGCGAGGATGGCTGAGCGGATCACCGCGCGCGCATGCGGCGCTCGCTCCAGCTCATAGGTGTCGAGCAGTGCGGCATCCGCGCCCGCCTGCAGCACCCACGCGAGCTTCCACGCCAGGTTGTCCGCGTCGCGCAGGCCGGCGCCCAGGCCCTGGCCGATGAACGGCGGCATCTGGTGCGCCGCGTCACCCAGCAGGAACACCCCTCCTCGTCGCCATCGATCGGCCAGTCGCGCGGCGAAGGTGTACTCCGCGGCGCGAATCACCTGAAACCCTTGTGGTTCCAGGGTTTTCGTCCACGGAAGGATGAGCTGCGCAAGGATCCCCGGCTGGGTCAGCTGCGCGGCGGTTTCCCCGGCCAGGAGCCGGAACTCCCAGCGGTACCGTTCTCGGCCGACCTGCATGAACGTGGCCGCCCGCCGCGGGTCGCAGACCTGCTCGACACCGCCCCACACGTCCAGCGGCTGCACGCACAGCGCATCGAGCACCAGCCAGCGCTGCTCGAAGTGCAGGTCGAGCAGCCGGGGGCCGATCAGCCTGCGGACCGTGCTGTTGGCGCCGTCGCAGCCGAGCACGGCCGACGCCGCCTGCTGCGCCGTCGTACCGTCGCCCTCCCGGTACGTGACAACCACGCCGGGCCCGGCGGTGTGATCGAGCGCGACGACCTCGGCGCCAGGACGCAGCTCGATGTCCGAGCTGGCAGAAGCCTTGTCGCGCAACAAGTTCTCCAGGTCAGGCTGGTCGAACAGGTTGCTCTGCGGGTGCCCGAACGTTCCCTCCCCCGTGTCCCGTGCGAACTCGGCGAGCACTCGGCCGCTGGCGTCGACCAGGCGCATACCGGACGCCGGGCGGCTGATCGCCGCGAACTGGGCGCCCAGCCCGAGGGTCTGCAGGATTCGGAACCCCTCGTCGTCCAGGTGCACCGCGCGGGGCAACGCGAGCGGCTCGGCGGCGCGCTCCAGAACCAGTGTGCGCACGCCGTACCGGGCCAGCAGCAGCGCGGCCGTGAGCCCCGTCGGGCCGGCACCCACGACGACGACCTGGGGTCGGCTCACACCGGCGGGACCCCGTGGCGTCGGTCGCTGAAGCTCCGCTCCCGCCCGGCGGCATAGCGGAACCGGCGGACCAGCTCGTCGCGCAGCTCGTGCGGTTCGACCACCGCGTCCAGCACCAGGTCGGACACCAGCCGTTCGAGGTCGACGTCCTGCTCGTACTCGCTGCGCCGATCGGCGATGAAGGCAGCTCGCGCGTCGGCGTCGTCGATGGCCTCGATCTTGGCGGCGTATACCGCGTTGACGGCAGCCTCGGGGCCCATCACCGCGATGCGCGCGGTAGGCAGCGCCAATGCTGCGTCCGGGCCGAAACCGGGGCCGGCCATGGCATAAAGGCCGGCGCCATAGGCCTTACGCACCACCACGGACACCTGCGGCACGCTCGCCTCGGAGACGGCGCTGATCATCTTGGCACCGTGGCGGATGATGCCCCCGCGCTCGACCTGCGAGCCGATCATGAACCCCGGCACGTCCGCGAGGTAGAGCAGCGGGACGTTGAACGCGTCGCACAGCCAGATGAAACGAGCCGCCTTGTCGGCGCTGTCACTGAACAGCACGCCCCCCTTGACGGCCGAGTTGTTGGCGAGCACGCCGACGGTCTCGCCGTCGAGGCGGCCGAACCCGATCACCAGCTCGGCGGCGAACAACGGCTTGATCTCGAAGAACGAGTCACGGTCGAGCAGGCAGTCGATCACCTCGTGGACGTCGAACGGCTGGCTCTCGACCTCGGGCACGACCGAGTCGTCGAGGTCACGCACCGGGGGTTGCGCGGCGTACGACGGGGGCTCGGCTCGCCAGTTCTGCGGCAGGTAGCTGAACACGAGCCGGGCCTGCTCGATCGCATCGGCGTCGTCGCTGGCGAGCAGGTCACCGCAGCCGGAGACCGTGCAGTGCATGCGCGCGCCGCCCATCTCCTCCAGTGACACGCTCTCACCGACGACCATCTGCGCCATCCGCGGGCTGCCGAGGTACATGGAGGCGTTGCCCTCGACCATGATGACGACGTCGCAGAACGCTGGGATGTAAGCGCCCCCGGCGGCCGAGGGACCGAACAGCGCGCAGATCTGCGGCACCTTGCCGGACAACGCCACCTGGTTCTTGAAGATCCGCCCCGCGCCGCGGCGGCCCGGGAACAGGTCGACCTGGTCGGTGATCCTGGCGCCCGCGGAGTCCACGAGCCAGAAGACGGGCAGCTCCTCGCGCAGCGCGGCTTCGGTGGCGCGGACGATCTTCTCGACCGTCCTGGCTCCCCACGAACCCGCCTTGACGCTGGGGTCGTTGGCGACCACCACCGCCGCCCGGCCGTCGACCGTGCCCCGACCGGTCACCACCCCGTCGGCCGGCAGGTCGCCCGCCCTGCTGTTGGCGTAGCGACCGTCCTCGACGAAGCTGCCGTGGTCGACCAACAGCGCGATCCGGTCTCGCACGTAGAGCTTGCCCTGCTCGCTCAGCTTGCTGGCCGCCTTCGGGGACGGCGCGGCAGAAGCGGTCCGTGCCCGGGCCAACCGGGCGCGCACCTGCGCAACCTTGGGGTCGCGCGGGTGCGACCCAGCCGCAGGCGGGCTGCTCACGCCGGAAGCCCGAGGCCGCGAGCGATCACCAAGCGCTGGATCTCGCTGGTGCCTTCACCGATCTCGAGGATCTTCGCGTCCCGGTAGAACCGCGCGACCGGGTACTCCTCCATGAAACCGTTGCCCCCGAACACCTGCGTCGCCACCCGGGTGGCGCTCACGGCGGCCTCGGTGCTGTACAGCTTGGCGATCGCCGCGGCCTGCTTGACCTCGCCGGCCGAGCGACGTCCGGCGTGGTGCTCGTCCTTGAGCCAGGCCGCCTTGTAGGTGAGTAGCCGCGCCGCCTCGACGGACACCGCCAGGTCGGCGACCGCGAAGGACACCCCCTGGTTTGCGCCGATCGGGCGGCCGAACGCGACGCGGGTGCTCGCGTACGAGGCGCTGGCGTCCAGGCAGGCCTGTGCCAGGCCGACGGCGAGCGCCGCGATGGCGATCCGACCGTCGTCCAAGGTCTTCAGGAACTGACGCAGCCCCTGTCCCCGCGCGCCGAGCAGGCTGGCGGCCGGGACGCGGACGTTGTCGAAGCTGAGCCCGTGGGTGTCGCTCGCGTGCCAGCCGAGCTTGTCGTACGCCGGTTCGACGGTGAACCCGGGCGTTCCGGAAGGCACCAGGATCGCGCTGATCTCGGGCTTGCCGTCAGCGGTGGTGCCGGTGCGTGCCGTGACCGTGACGACGCTCGTGATGTCGGTGCCCGAGTTGGTGATGAACGCCTTTGCGCCGTCGATGACCCACGCGCCGTCCTGGCCCTCGCCGTCCTGGCCCTCGCCGACCAGGCGCGCCCGGGTGCGCGTCGCGGCCGCGTCGGAGCCGGCGTCCGGCTCGGTCAGCCCGAACGCCGCCAGCGCCCGTCCCGCCACCAGGTCGGGCAGCCAGCGCTGCTTCTGCTCGGCACTGCCGAAGGTCAAGATCGGGTTGATGCCCAGACCCACGGCAGCCGACAAGGTGATCCCGACGGACTGGTCGACCCGGCCGAGCTCTTCGATGGCGACGCACAGCGAGGTGAAGTCGGCCCCGGCGCCGCCGTACTCCTCGGGCACCACGAGACCGAACAGGCCGAGCTCGCCCAGCTGTGGCATCAGCTCGACCGGGAAGTGGTGTTCGCGGTCCCACCGGGCCACGTGCGGCGCAACCTGCTCGCTGGCGAACTCGCGCACGAGCGCGCGGAAGTCCTGATGCTCCTTGCTCAGCTCGAACGCCGCAGTCCCCAACGAGGCCATCACCCATCCCCTTGCTTGACGTTGACGTCAACGTAAAGCACCCTGAGCGGCATGGCAAGGCGCACCTGGACAATCGCCGAGATCGCGGCCGAGCTGGGCGTCAGCCACCGCACCGTCCGCTACTACGAGGACAAAGGACTGGTGACCCCCGAGCGGCGCGGCACCAAGCGGGTGTTCCACCCCCGCGACCGCACCCGGCTGCGGCTGGTGCTGCGCGGCAAGCGCCTGGGCTTCCCCCTCGACGAGATTCGCCGGATCGTCGACATGTACGACCAGCAACCAGGCGAGTCCGGGCAGCTGGCGTACCTGCTGGCCCAGATAGAGGAGCGGCGCGAAGACCTGTGGCAACGACGCCACGACGTCGACGCCGCCCTCGCCGAGCTCGACGAGCTCGAACGCCGGTGCCGCGACGACCTCGCCGAGCTTGGACGTCCTGGCTCCCCTCCCACGACCTCGATAGGCTCCGGGCCCGAGCGAAGGGAGCGCCGACGATGAGCTCGGTGACCGGGACGGACGGAGCGAGCACCATGGGACGGCACGGCAACCGGGTCATCACCAAGCTCCTGATCGCCAACCGCGGCGAGATCGCCGTGCGGATCGTCCGTGCCTGCGCCGATGCCGGCATCGGGTCGGTCGCGGTGTACGCCGATCCGGACCGCGACGCCCTGCACGTCAAGCTCGCCGACGAGGCCTTCGCCCTGGACGGGACGACGTCCGCGCAGTCCTACCTGGCCCAGGACAAGCTGCTGGCCGTGGCGGCCAAGGCCGGCGCGGACGCGGTGCACCCCGGCTACGGATTCCTGGCCGAGAACGCCTCGTTCGCCGCAGCCGTTACGCAGGCGGGCCTGCTCTGGGTCGGCCCCTCCCCCGAGGCCATCGACGCCTTGGGTGACAAGGTCAAGGCACGCCAGATCGCCGAGAGGGCCGGTGCGCCGCTGGTCGCGGGCACCACGGAGCCCGTGTCCGGGCCCGAGCAGGTGGTGGCGTTCGCCGACGAACACGGGCTGCCCGTTGCGATCAAGGCGGCCTACGGCGGCGGCGGGCGCGGCCTGAAGGTCGCCCGCAGCCGCGAGGAGATCCCCGAGCTCTACGAGTCCGCCGTCCGCGAGGCCGTCGCCGCCTTCGGGCGCGGCGAGTGCTTCGTGGAGAAGTACCTCGACCAGCCCCGCCACGTCGAGACCCAGTGCCTCGCCGACGAGCACGGCAACGTGGTGGTCGTCTCTACTCGCGACTGCTCGTTGCAGCGGCGCCACCAGAAGCTGGTCGAAGAGGCGCCGGCACCGTTCCTGTCCCCGGAGCAGACCGCCGAGCTGTACCGGGCGTCCAAGGCGATCCTGCGCGCGGCCGGCTACGTGGGTGCGGGCACCTGCGAGTTCCTCGTCTCGGCCGACGGCGAGATCTCCTTCCTGGAGGTCAACACCCGGCTGCAGGTCGAGCACCCGGTCACCGAGGAGGTGTCCGGCATCGACCTGGTCCGCGAGCAGCTGCGGATCGCCTGCGGCGAACCGCTCGGCTACGACGACCCGCCGCTGCGCGGGCACAGCATCGAGTTCCGGATCAACGGCGAGGACGCCGGCCGGGGGTTCCTGCCCGCGCCGGGGATGGTCACGACCTTCCGCCCACCCGGCGGGCCCGGCGTCCGCCTGGACTCCGGCGTGCGGGCCGGCGACGTCGTCGGTGGTGGTTTCGACTCCATGCTCGCCAAGCTCATCGTCACCGGGCGTGACCGGCAGCAGGCCCTCGAACGCTCGCGCCGGGCCCTGGACGAGTTCGTCGTCGAGGGGATGGCGACCGTCCTGCCCTTCCACCGGATCGTCGTCCGCGACCCGGCCTTCGCCCCGGCGCGCGCGGACACCCCCTTCAGCGTGCACACGCGCTGGATCGAGACCGAGTTCGACAACACCATCGCCCCCTACGCCGACCCGGCTGACGCCGCCGACGAGCCGGCCGCCCGCGAGCGAGTCGTCGTCGAGGTCGACGGACGCCGTCTGGAAGTCGTCCTGCCTGCCGGGATCGGTGCGGCGGGCGCACCGACCGGACGGCCCCACGCCCCCCGGCGCAGCGCCCGGACCAAGACCGGCGGTGCGACCAGCGGCGACGCCGTCACGGCGCCGATGCAAGGCACGATCATCAAAATCGCCGTCGAGGAGGGGCAGCAGGTGGCCAGCGGCGACCTCGTGGTGGTGCTGGAGGCGATGAAGATGGAGCAGCCCATCACGGCCCACAAGGCGGGCAC
>DAIETC010000089.1 GCA_027345905.1 Kineosporiaceae bacterium
ATGAGGAGTCGTTCAGGACGTTCGCCCCACCCGACGGCGTGGCCCGCACGAGAGCCGCCCGGTCTGCTGGAGCCATGGCCCCGATCGCGGTGGACAGGCGGGCGGGCAGCGAGCTGAACAGGATGGACAAGAACACCGCGACCCCCAAGGTGCCGCCGATCTGGCGAAAGAAGGTTGCCGAGGCCGTCGCGACGCCGCTGTCTCGTGGTGCGACAGCGTTCTGCAGGGCAAGCACCAGCGGCTGCATGTTGTTGCCAAGCCCGAAGCCGAAGATGAACATCACCACCGCCGTCTGCCACAGCGGGGTGTCGGCACCCACGCGGCTGAACAGGATCAGCCCTACCAGTAACAGCGCGGTGCCGACGACGGGGAACACCTTGTACTTGCCGGTGCGGGAGATCAGCTGGCCGGACAAGATCGAGGCGATCATCATGCCCAGCGTCAGCGGCAACAGCTGGAGACCGGCGCTGGTGGGGGTCGCGCCCTTGACGATCTGCAGGTAGAGCGGCAGGACCGAGATCCCGCCGAACATCGCCATACCCAAGATCACGTTCGCGATGGCGCTCACCGACACGGTGCGGCTCTGGAACAGGCGCAGCGGGATCAGGGCCTCCTCGCCCATCTTGCGTTCGGCGGCCAAGAACGCGACGACGCCGATGACGCCGATGCCGTAGCAGGCAAGCGCGCGCCCGGATGCCCAGCCCCACGTGCGGCCCTGCTCGGCAATCGTGAGCAGCGGCACGAGGCCGACGACCAGCGCCGCCGCCCCCCACCAGTCGATCCGGTGGTTGCGCGGGTGGTGGGCGATGTTCAGCGTGTGGTTGACGACGAACAGGGCGGCGACCCCGACCGGCACGTTGACCAGGAACACCCAGCGCCAGCCGGTGATCGACAAGATGTGTCCCGAACCGGCGAAGAACCCGCCCACCAATGGCCCGAGGACGCTGGAAGTGCCGAAGACGGCCAGGAAGTACCCCTGGTACTTGGCCCGCTCGCGCGGCGAGACGATGTCCCCGATGATCGCCAGCGCCAGGGAGAACAGGCCACCGGCGCCAAGGCCCTGCAGCGCACGGAACCCGGCCAGCATGTACATGGACGTCGAGAACGCGGACAGCAGCGACCCGAGCACGAACACCGAGATGGCCGTGATGAACAGCGGCTTACGCCCGTAGATGTCGCTGAGCTTGCCGTACAGCGGGGTCGTGATCGTCGAGGTGATGAGGTACGCCGTGGTCACCCAGGCCTGGACGGACAGTCCGTGCAGGTCGTCGGCGATCGTCCGGATGGCGCTGGCCACGATGGTCTGGTCCAGCGCCGCGAGGAACATCCCCATCATCAGCCCGCTGAGGATCATCATGATCTGGCGGTGCGTCAGCGGTCCTGCCGCGGCGGGGGCAGACCCGGCCGCGTTGCCCTGCTGGGCCCGGGTGGGTGCGGCGGGGGAAGTGCTCATGCGCTCTCCTGTGCTGGGGACGGGTGCGGGGCGCCGACGTCCGGTTGAGTCGGGTGGACCAGGTGGGTGACCTGGCGCTCCAGGTCGGTGTTGAGCCTGGCGAGCAATGTTGCGAGAGCGTGCTTGTCCGCCGCGGACCAGTCGGCGAGGATCAGCTCGAACTGCTGGGACCGGTGGCTGCGCATCGTCTCGTAGAGTGCGTGCCCGCAGGGCGCGGCGGTCAACAGCGCCGCCCGGCCGTCGGCAGGGTCGGCGTCGCGCACCACAAGACCCAGGTCCACCAGGGCGCTGGCCTGCCGGCTCACTGTAGAGGGGTCGGCGTGCAGCCGTTCGGCCAAGGCCTTCACGCGTTGCGGGCCCTCGGTGACCAGGTGGAACAGCACGGCATAGGCCGACCACTCGATCCCGTGCGGCGCGCGCGTCTGGCCCTTGATGGCCCCGATCAGCCGCACCAGCCGCATGAGCTGCCCGCTCACGTCGGAAGCGTTTAGTTGCATGACACATGCAAGCATATGCCTGCCCGCGTTATTCCCGCCCGCCCACCTCCCGCCCAAGTCCCAGCCACTTGTGACGGCGTGTCAACGTGTGAACGGACGACTAGAGGTTGACACGCCGTCACAAGTGGACGAGGAGGGGGCGGGCGGGCTGGGGAGGGCCGGCGGCGGCTTACGCTGGGGACGTGCCAGACGCCGCCGGACGCCGCCCCGCACCGCGGGCGCGCGCGCTGCGGGGGCTCGTGGTCCTGGTCGCGGCGGCGCTGGCGGGGGTCGTTGTCGGGCTCGTAAGCGGTGGTGCGGCGGCCGGTGGGCTGATCGGTGACCCGGGCGCGGTGACCCGCTGGGGCCTGCCGCTGGCCCGCACGCTCAGCGATCTTGCGGCTGCCCTCACCGTCGGCCTGCTCACGGTGACGGCCTTCGTCCTGCCCGCGCACGGGTGGGAGCGCGACGAGAGGACGCCGGCCCCGACCCACGCGGGTCAGGGTCCGCGCCTGGGCGGGGTGAGCCTGACGGCGACCCGGCTCGCGGCCAGCGCCGGGACGCTGTGGGTGGTCGCCGCGGCGGCGGTCGTGGTGCTCAGCTACTCCAGCCTGGCGGGCACCCCCCTGACGGCGCCCGGCTTTGCTGCCCAGCTAGGCAGCTTCGTCACCAGCATCGACCTGCTGCGGGCCCTGCTGGCCAGCACGCTGCTCGCGGCCGTCGCCGCCACCGGAGCCACCCTGGCCACCAGGCACAGCACCGTGGGCTGGATGGCGGTGGTGTCGCTCGTCGCGCTGCTGCCGGTGGCGTTGACCGGCCACTCGGCCGCCCTGCGAGGCCATGAGCTGGCCGTCGACTCGCTGGCAGCGCACCTGACGGGAGTCAGCGTGTGGGTCGGGGGCTTGGCCGCGCTCGTCCTCCTGCGGCGCGAGATCGGCCAGCACCTGGCCGTGGCCGCTCGGCGCTACTCCACGCTGGCGCTGTGGTGTTTTGTGCTGGTCGCCGTCTCGGGTGTGGTCAACGCGACCGTCCGGCTGGGCGCCTGGGGAGCCCTGGCCAGCCCCTACGGTGCTCTGGTCATCGCCAAGGCGCTCGCGTTGATCCTCCTGGGCATGGCCGGATGGCGGCACCGGGCGGTGCTGTTGCCCCGGGTCGACCAGGGCTGGGCCGCGCCATTTTGGCGCCTGGTCACCGGCGAGCTCGTCCTCATGGGCATGGCGCTGGGCCTTGGCGTGGCGCTGTCGGCAAGCGAGCCGCCGCTGCCCAGCCAGCCCGCACCGCTGGTGACGATCGCCGAGTCCCTCACCGGGTTCGCGCTGCCACCGGCGCCGGTCTGGTCGACCTGGCTGACCGCCTGGCGCCTGGACCTGCTCTGGGCCGGTGTCGCCCTGGTCCTGGCCGGCGCGTACCTGGTGGGCGTGCGGCGGATGCGGGCGCGCGGTGACCGTTGGCCCATGTGGCGAGCAGGCGCCTGGCTGCTGGGCTGCGCGCTGCTCGTGTGGGTGACGAGCGGGGCGCCGGGGATCTACGGCCGGGTGTTGTTCAGCGCGCACATGTTCGCCCACATGATGACGTCCATGGTGGTTCCACCGCTGCTGGTCCTGGGTGCGCCGGTGACGCTGGCGATGCGCACGATGACGGCTCGCCGCGACGGCAGCCGCGGCCCCCGCGAGTGGCTGATGCAGATCGTGCACTCGCGGGCCCTGACCTTCCTGAGCCATCCGCTGGTTGCCGCGGGCCTGTTCGCCGTGAGCCTGACCGTCTTCTACTACTCCCCGCTGTTCGAGCTGTCGCTGCGCACCCACACCGGCCACGTCCTGATGAACGTGCACTTCCTACTCACCGGGTACCTGTTCGCGTCGGTGCTGATCGGGGTCGACCCGGGCCGGGCGCGACCGGCGTACCCCCTGCGACTGCTCATCCTGTTCGCCACCATGGCGTTCCATGCCTTCTTCGGCGTCGAGCTGTTGCAGGGCAACCGGCTGCTTGCCCCTGACGTCCTGGCGCACCTCGGTCGCACCTGGGGCCGGCCGCCCCTGGCCGACCAGCAGTACGGGGGCGCCATCGCCTGGGCGGTCGGGGAGGTGCCGACCCTGCTGCTCGGCATCGGGGTGGCGCTCGCCTGGGTGCGTTCGGACGACCGCGAGACCCGGCGCGGCGACCGGGCGGCCGACCGGGACGGCGGCGCCGAGCTGGCCGCGTACAACGCCCGCCTTGCCGCCCTGGCCGAGCGCGCGAGCAAAGCGCCGTGAAGGTCGCCCTGGTCCAGCTCGGCTACGGGGACGACGAGCCGGTGGACGCGCGCACGGCCCGGGTCGCGGGGCTGGTGCGGTCCCTGGCCGGGCACGATCTGGTCGTCCTGCCCGAGCTGTGGGCTCCGCAGGGCTTCGCCTACCAAGAGTGGGCCCATCGCGCCGAACCCGTGGACGGCCCGACTGCACAGGCCATGTCGGCGGCTGCCGCGGACGCACGGGTGGTGCTGCACGCCGGGTCGATCATCGAGCGGGCGGCCCCCGGGGCCTGGCTCGGCGAGCAGGGCCGCGGCCTGTGGAACACCTCGCTGGTCTTCGGCCCGGACGGCGCGCTCCTGGCCACCTACCGCAAGGTGCACCGCTTCGGGTTCGGGTCAGGTGAGCCGGTGCTGCTCGAGGCTGGCGAGCAGGTGGTGAGCGTGCGGGTGCCGCGCCCGGTCAGCGGTGGCGAGGTGCCGCTCGGGCTGGCCACCTGTTACGACCTGCGGTTTCCCGAGCTGTTCCGACGGCTCCTGGACGCCGGCACCCAGGTGTGTGTGGTCCCGGCGGCCTGGCCGGCGGCGCGGGTCGAGCACTGGACGCTGCTCAGTCGGGCGCGCGCGCTGGAGAACCAGATGTTCGTGCTCGCCTGCAACACGGCGGGCATGCACAGCGGGCACCAGATGGGCGGGCACAGTCAGGTGCTCGGCCCGGGCGGACAGGTGCTGGCCGGCGCCGGCCAGGGCGAGCAGGTGCTCTCGGTGGACCTGGACGTGGATGGCCTCAGCGCCGTGCGCGCCGCCTTCCCGGTGTTGGACGACCGGCGGCTGGGCTAGATGTCCTCGCGGTAGCGCCGTTCCTCCACGACCGGCGAGTCGCGCACGACGGTCTGCTCGCGTAGCGCGCGCCGGCGTGGTGCGAAGATCAGGGCGGTCATCGCCAGGCCGATGATGCCGACCACGACCAGAATCCAGCCGATGACGTGGATGTCGATGCCGGACACGTTCAGGTTGACCGCGAGGGCAAGGATCAGACCGACCGCGATCAGGAAGATGCTTGCGCCGATGCCCATCAGATGACCTCCGGTTCGGGCAGGCCGAAACGGCCCGCACACGGCTTCAGTAAGGCACGTTCGGTGCCCGTGCGCATCCCGAGACGATCTTCCTGCCCCTGCGCGAGGGGTCAGAACGCGGCTTCGGGCAGCTCCATCAGTGCGTTGTCGACCAGCTCGGTGATGCTGCGCGCCGCGCTGATCGTGGGCAGCACGGTCCGCGCGAAGAACGACGCCGCCCCGACCTTGCCGGTGTAGAAGAGCCGGTCGGACGCCGAGACGTCGTCGCGGCTCAGCGCGGTGAGCGCCACCTCGGCCTGGCGCAGCAGCAGCCAGCCCACGACCAGGTCGCCGGCGGCCAGCAGCAGCCGCGTGGTGTTCTGCCCCACGTCGTATGCCCGGCTGGGTTCGGCGCCGGTCGCGGCGTCGGCGTTGCTCAGTGCGTCGACCATGTGGCCCACGATCGCCTGGACGTCCTCCAGGGCCCGCCCGAGCAGCTCGCGCTCGGCGCCCAGGGTGTCCCCTTCGCCGCCCTTGGCGAACTCCTGGATCTGGCTGGTCAGGTGCGCCAGGGCGCGTCCCTTGTCCCGCACGATCTTGCGGAAGAAGAAGTCCTGGCCCTGGATGGCGGTGGTGCCCTCGTAGAGCGTGTCGATCTTGGCGTCCCGGACGTACTGCTCGATGGGGTAGTCCTGCAGGAAGCCCGAGCCGCCGAGGGTCTGCAGCGACTCGGTGCCCAGCAGCACCCAGGCCCGCTCGGACCCACAGCCCTTGACCAGCGGTAGCAGCAGGTCGTTGACTCGGGCGGCCAGGTCGCCCGCACTGCCCTCGACGACGGCACTGGATCCGGTGGACAGCCGGACGGCGTCCACGGTGTCCTGCTGGCTGGCGGTGAACAGCACGAGCGCCCGCAGTCCCTCGACGTACGCCTTCTGCAGCATCAGGGACCGGCGCACGTCGGGGTGGTGCACGATCGTGACGCGGGGCGCGGCCTTGTCGCGACGCTGGGTCAGATCCGCCCCCTGCACCCGGACCTTGGCGTAGTCCCGGGCGTTGAGGTAGCCGCTGGACAAGGTGGCGATCGCTTTGGTGCCCACCATCATCCGGGCGAACTCGATGATCCGGAACATCTGCGCGATGCCGTCGTGGACCTCGCCCAGCAGCGTGCCGACCGCGCGAATGGCGCCGACCTCGCCGAACCGCAGCTCGCAGGTGGTCGAGACCTTCAGGCCCATCTTGTGCTCGACACCGGTGACGAACGCGCCGTTGCGCGCGCCGAGCTCCCCGGTCGTCGGGTCGTGGTGGAACTTGGGCACGAGGAACAGGCTCAGCCCCTGGGTTCCCGGCGGCGCGCCGGGTGGGCGCGCCAGCACGAAGTGCACGATGTTCTCGAAGATGTCGGCCTCGGCGCCGGTGATGAACCGCTTGACGCCATGGATCGCCCAGGTGCCGTCGCCCAGGGGCGTCGCCGTGGTGCGAGCTGCGCCCACGTCGGAGCCGGCGTCCGGCTCGGTGAGCACCATGGTGGCGCCCCAGGCGCGCTCGACCATGAAGGCGGCCAGCCGTCGCTGCTGCGCCGTGCCCAGCTCGAAGAGCACCTTGGCGAAGGAGAAGCCGGCCGAGTACAGGTGCACCGCGGGGTTTGCCCCGAGCACGAGCTCGGCCAGGGCCCAACGCAGGGACGGCGGGACCACCGTGCCGCCCAGCTCGGCCGGGACGTCGGTGCGCCACCACTGGGCGTCCAGGTAGGCCCGGTAGGAGGCCTTGAACGCCTCGGGGAGCCGCACCTGGTGGGTCTGGGGGTCGAAGACCGGTGGCTGGCGGTCGCTGTCCTGCAGCGAGGCGGCCAGCTCGTTCTCGGCCAGGCGGGCCACCGCATGGATCATCTCCCGAGCCGTGTCGGGATCGACGTCGCCATACGGCGGGCGGGCGAGCAGCTGCTGGCGCCCGAGCACCTCGAAGAGGTTGAACTCCAGGTCGCGAACGTTGGAGCGGTAGTGACCCATGAGCGGGCCGCCTTTGCCGAGGAGGCCGAAGAGAGCACCGGAGTTACCGGCCAGTAACCATTTTGCTACTCGCCGGTAGCTTTGGCAAGAGCTCCCGGTCTATGCCAGCGACAAGAACAGCTTCTCCAGCTTGTCCCGGTCGACGTCGCCAGCGTCCCCTGCAGCCACGCACTGAGTCAGGCCGGAGGCGACGATGGCGAAACCCGCCTTGTCCAGCGCCCGGGACACCGCGGCGAGCTGGGTGATCACATCGGCGCAGTCCCGGCCCTCTTCGAGCATGCGCTGGATCCCGGCCAACTGGCCCTGCGCGCGCTTCAGCCGGTTGACCACCGCCACCACTGCGACCTCGTCGACCTGCATGACAGACTCCTTCTCGCGGCACCGGTTGGCGCTCGCCCAACTCATTTTGCCATACCCCGGAGGGCATGTCACGGTGGCATCGGACACGCTGCAGCACCCCCGTTTCGCGCGCGCATGGTTGCGCCTCGCACCGTTGGTGGAGTCGGCGGGTACGGTGCGGCATCGCCGTGAGCTGCTGGCCCCGTTGTCCGGTGTTGTCTGCGAGGTCGGTGCGGGATCGGGGTCCAACTTCGAGCACTACCCGCCGGCCGTCGACACCGTGCTTGCCGTCGAGCCCGACGACACCTTACGGGCCGCCGCCGTCAGGGCCGCAGACCGGCTGCAGTCGACCCGACCCGGCCTGCACATCCAGGTGCTGGACGCGAGCGCGGACGGGTTGCCCTTCGCCGACGGGTCCTTCGACGCCGTGGTGGCCTGTCTCGTGCTGTGCTCGGTGCCCTACCAGCGCACGGCGCTGGGTCAGATGCACCGGGTGCTGCGCCCTGGCGGCGCTCTTGGCGTCTACGAGCACGTGCGCTCCGCGCACCGAACTATGGCCCGGCTGCAGGACGCCGTCGTGCCGGTGTGGTCGCGGCTGGCCGGGGGTTGTCACCCGAACCGCGACACCCTGCAGGCTGTCGCGGACGCCGGTTTCACCGTCTGCGACAGCCGGGTGCTGGCCTTGCCGGCCAGCCCGCCCGGGCTGCCGCACGTCCTGGCCCACGCCACCCGGCCCTGACCCGCACAAAGCACCAGGCCGCCGCGCAAGGCACGCCTCAGACGGACGTCGAGGGCGGGTCAGCGCGGGTTGAACCGGCGCAGCCGCAGGCTGTTTGTCACCACGAAGACCGAGCTGAAGGCCATGGCCGCTCCCGCGATCAGCGGGTTCAGCAGGCCCGCGGCCGCCAGCGGGATCGCGGCCACGTTGTAGGCGAAGGCCCAGAACAGGTTGCCCTTGATCGTGCGCAGGGTGGCCCGGGCCAGCCGGATGGCGTCGGCGGCGGCGCGCAGGTCGCCCCGCATCAAGGTGAGGTCCGACGCCTCGATCGCCACGTCCGTGCCGGTGCCCATCGCCAGCCCCAGGTCGGCGGCCGCCAGCGCCGCGGCGTCGTTCACGCCATCGCCGACCATGGCAACCGTGCGGCCCTGCGCCTGCAACCTCCTGATCACGGCGACCTTGTCGGCGGGCAGCACCTCGGCGATGACGTCGGCGGCGGGGATGTCGACCGACTCGGCGACCGCCCGCGCCGCCCGAGCGTTGTCGCCGGTCAGCAGCATCGGGCGCAGGCCGAGGCTGCGCAACGCCACCACCGCCTCGTGCGAGCTCGGTTTGACCGTGTCAGCCACCACTACTACCGCACGAACCGCGCCGTCCCAGCCCACCCAGACGGGGGTGTGGCCCTTGGCTTGCGCCGCGTCGGCGGCGCTGAGCAGGTCTGCGCCGGCGTACTGCGCCCACTGCGACTCCAGCCAGGTTCGCCGCCCTGCGACGACGGCGTGTCCGGCCACGACACCGGACACGCCGAACCCATCGTGGCTGGCGAAGTCCTGCACCTCGGTCAGCGGCTCGTCGCCGATCCGCGCCCGGGCGCTGGCAGCGATGGCCGCGGCGATCGGGTGCGCCGAGGCCGCCTCGAGTGCGCCGGCCAGGGCCAGCACCTGCGAGCTGTCCGTGCCGTCGGCGGCTACGACGTCCAGCACGCTCATCGCGCCGCTGGTCACCGTGCCGGTCTTGTCCAGCACGATGGTGTCGATCCGACGGGTGGACTCCAGGATCTGCGGGCCCTTGATCAAGATGCCGAGCTGCGCGCCGCGGCCCGTGCCCACGAGCAGGGCCGTCGGGGTGGCCAGTCCCAGCGCACACGGACACGCGATGATCAGCACGGCCACTGCCGCGGTGAACGCGGTGGCCGCGCCGGCGCCGCTGGCCAGCCATCCCAGCAAGGTCAGTAGCGAGAGCACCATGACGACCGGCACGAAGACCGCCGCGACCCGGTCGGCGAGCCGCTGGACGGGTGCCTTCCCGCTCTGCGCGTCCTGCACGAGGCGACCGATCTGCGCCAGCTGGGTGTCGGCCCCCACGCGGGTGGCTCGCACCAGCAGCCGTCCCCCGGCGTTGACCGTTCCCCCGGTGACGCCCTCCCCAGGCCGGACCTCGACCGGCACCGACTCACCGGTCAGCATCGACGCGTCCACCGCCGAGGTGCCCTGGGTGATCACGCCGTCGGTAGCGAACTTTTCGCCGGGTCGGACGACGAACACGTCGCCGACAACTAGCTGGCTGATCGGGATCCGGGCCTCGCCAGCGCCCTCGCGGAGCACTGCGACGTCCTTGGCGCCCAGATCCAGGAGCGCGCGCATGGCCGCCCCGGACTGGCGCTTCGCGCGCGCCTCCAGGTAGCGCCCGCCCAGCAGGAACACGCTCACCGCCGAGGCCACCTCGAGGTAGATCTCGTGCGCTCCGGTGCCTCGTTCGGGCAGCAGGCGCAGGGTCATGTGCATGCCCGGCATGCCGGCGCCACCCAGGAACAGCGCCCACAGGGACCACAGGTATGCGGCGCCCACCCCGAGGCTGACGAGGGTGTCCATGGTCGCCGCACCGTGGCGGCCATTTGTCCAGGCGGCCCGGTGGAACGGCCACGCGCCCCACACGACGACCGGCGATGCGAGCGTCAGCGACGCCCACTGCCAGTAGTCGAACTGCACGGCCGGCACCATGGCCAGCAGGACGACAGGCACAGTCAGGAGGGCGCAGACCACCAGTCGCTGGCGCAATGAGGCGCTCTCGTCCCGCGCCGCCGGGCCGTCGTCGCTCTCGCCCGGCTCGCCCGGGGCTTGGCTCGGCAGCGTCGCGCGGTAGCCGGTCGCTTCGACGACCGCAACCAGCTCGTCCGGGGCCATCTCGGCCGGGAAGGTCACCTTCGCTGTCTCGGTCGCATAGTTGACGTCTGCCTGGACGCCGTCCAGCTTGTTCAGCTTCTTCTCGATGCGGCCGGCGCACGAGGCGCAGGTCATGCCGGAGATCGACAGCTCGATGCTCGTCGAGCCCCGTGGGGTCGTGGGCGTGGCGCTCATGTCGGGTTCGCCCTTCGCTCGCTCAGCCGTCGTCGCTCAACCGGTAGTCACCGGCCTCCTCGAGCGCGGCCGCGACCTGGTCGCGACTCAGGGGCGTCTGGCTGGTGACGCGGACGCTCGAGATGGCACCGGCGTCCAGGTCGACCCGGACGTCGCTGACACCGGGCAATGCCGACAGCTCGGCGGTGACCGCTGACGCGCAGTGCGCGCACGTCATCCCGCGCACGTGATAGTCGGTGGTGGTGCTCAAGGCGGACCTCCTTCGTGTCTGCTGCCCGGCAGGGAGCCAGGTCAGGACCGCACCAGCCGGGCGATGGCGGCCGAGGCTTCCTGCAGCTTGGTGTCACGCTCGGCGCCTCCTGCGGCGACCGCATTGACCACGCAGTGGGCCAGGTGCTCGTCGAGCAGGCTGAGGGCGACCGCCTGCAGCGCCTTGGTGGCCGCCGACACCTGGGTGAGGACGTCGATGCAGTACTGGTCCTGCTCGATCATCCGGGCGATACCGCGCACCTGCCCCTCGACCCGGCGCAGACGCTGTAGCTGAGCGCCCTTCGTGGCACTGTAGCCGGGCACGACCGGCGAGGCTGCGCCGTTGGGCGCCGCGCACTCTTGCGACATGTCACCTCCACCAAGACACCCCCCAGGGGTATTCAGCATACAGCAGAACGGCCGCGGACACGTGCCCGCGGCCGTTCTGGAGACGCAGCGATCAGGTGGTCGCAGAAGTGCTGTCCGCCGAGTCGGCGTCGTCCTCGCCGTGGTCGTCGGCGCAGGTGACCGTCGCGGAGTCGTCGTCGCACTCGTCGACGCCGGTGCCACCGTTTACGACGTCGACGCCGGTGCCACCGTTGACCACGTCGTCGTCGGTCCCGCCGTTCACAACATCGTCGTCCGTCCCGCCGTTCAGGTGGTCATCTCCCGCGTCGCCGTTCACGACGTCGTCCCCTGCCTGGCCGTCTTCGACGTCGGCGCCGAGGCCCCCAGAGAGCACGTCGTTGCCCGTGCCGCCCAGCTCGACGTCGTTGCCGGCCTGGCCGTACTCGCGGTCGTTGCCGCCGTCGCCGAGCAGCCGGTCGTTGCCGGTGCCCCCCACCAGCAGGTCGTGCCCGTCACCGCCGCTCTCGATGTCGTTGCCAGCGCCACCGACCTCGATGTCGTTGCCGGCCTGGCCGTACTCGCGGTCGTTGCCGTTGCCGCCGAGCAGCCGGTCGTTGCCGGTGCCGCCCACCAGGACGTCGTTGCCGTCGCCGGCGTTCTCGATGTCGTTGCCCGAGTCACCGTAGATGTGGTCGGTGCCCGCGCCGGTGCTGATCCGGTCGTCTCCAGCGCCGCCGTACACCGTGTCGTTGCCGCTGCCGGTGCAGACGATGTCGTTGCCGCCACCGGCGTAGACGGTGTCTCCGCCGCCGAAGGTCACGATGACGTCGGCGTGCGAGGTGCCGCGGATCACGTCGTGGTGCCCGGTGCCGACGATGGTGGCCTTGTAGCCCATACACGTGGGCGTGCTCGCGTACGCAGCTGTGGGCTGCCCGGACAGCAGCAGGACGACGGGTGCGGCGCCCAGGGCGATGACGGTACGAAGTCGCATGGTTCTTTTCTCCCGGAGTTGGAATCCATCGGGTCGTTCACCGGCCGGTTGGCTGGTGCTCACTGCCGCAATCGCCAGCGCAGGCGCGTAGTTACGCCAACGCGTAAAGTTTTGGTTTGGCTCCGGTATCGCCGGTTCGCCCAGGGGGCTTAGGTAGGTCACGAGCGTTGCCGATGCACGTGACGAACAGCTGACGGGGCTTGAGAGGTGGCCGGTGGTCGACGAGGACGCGCTGGTCGAGGCCGCCCGCGCGGGCGGCACGCGGGCCTTCGCGCGCCTGTGGGAGCTGTTGTCGCCGTCCGTGGTGGGGTATGTGCGTTCCCGTGGGGTCGCCGAGCCCGATGATCTGACCAGCGAGGTGTTCGTGGCCGCCTTCGCCCGGATCGGGGACTTCGCCGGCGACGCAGCGGCGTTTCGGCGCTTCCTGTTCACCCTGGCGCACCACAAGGCAGTGGACGACGTCCGGCGCCGTTTCGGCCCCCGCGCGCGCCGGCACGAGCCGCTCGACCACCTCAATGATCCCCGCACGGCCCCGAGCGCCGAGGACGAGGCGCTGCGCGAGCTGTATGGCGAGCAGGTGCAGGGGCTGCTCGCCGCCCTGGCGCCGGCGCAGCGCGAGGTTCTGTTGCTGCGGGTGGTTGCCTGCCTGGACGTGGGTGAAGTAGCTGCGGTGCTGGGGCGCAGCGAAGGCGCGATCAAGCAGCTGCAGCACCGGGCGTTGAGCACGCTGCGTCGCCGGATTGGTGACGCCGCAAGCCAGCCGGCCTGCGGCGTGACCGACGCGGGTGCGCAGACGATAGCCAGGGTGACATGAACATGCCAGGTGACATGAACGAGGACGAGCTCGAGCGACTGATGCGCGGCGGCCCCACCGGCGCGGACCGGCCACTGGCCGATGTCCTGGCCCGGATTCGGCAGGGGCCCGCGCGACCCGCCGTGCCCTCGTCATGGCTGACGGCCGTGCTGGATGGCGTGGCCGTGGGGGAGGAACCCGGCCACCCGACCCCGCCGCTGCCTGCGCCGCGTCCCCCTCGGCGGCCGCGGTGGGGGCGGCTGGCTTTGGCCCCAGCCCTCAAAGGCGTGCTGGCCGGAGCGTTTGCGGCCGGCGCGGTCGCCGCCTCGGTGGTGGCCGTGCACGCGGTGAGCCGCGACGAGCGCCTGCCGGTGCGGGTGATCAGTCCGGCATCGAGCTCGGCGCCTGCACCGATGAGCACGAACCAGTCGACCCCGCAGTCCGGGGCGGGCCGCCCAGGCTCGGACACCGGCGTCCGGTCCGCGACGGGCGCGGCGACCGGCTCGCATGCGGGGCATGAACCCTTGACCGGCACGCAAGATGCGCACCGGCAGCCAGCACCGGGCGCCTCCGCAACCGAGCCGTCGAGCACAGAATCGTCGAACAGCGAGCCGTCGAGCACGGAGTCGTCGAACAGCGAGCCGTCGAGCACGGAGTCGTCGAACAGCGAGCCGTCGAGCACGGAGCCGTCGAGCAGCGAGTCGTCGAGCAGCGAGTCGTCGAGCACGGAGCCCTCGAGCAGCGAGCCGTCCACCGCCCAGCCCCCGGTTAGCGAGCAGTCGAGTCAGACCTCCCCGCAGGCGAGCGCACCGGACGGCGCGTCGCAGGAGTAACCGAGCACCCGAGGTGAGCGCCTCGTCCCGCCTGGCACGATCGTGGGGTGAGCGCAGGCAGGCAGGCGGACGATGGTGGATCCGCTCGGCTGGCTCGAGTGCTGCCGCTCGCGGTGGGCGTCACGGTGGCTGCCCTGATGTTCTTGCGGCTGCCACCGGACACACGCAACACGGTCTGGGCCGAGGACGGCTCCCGGTTTCTGACCGGCGCACTCAACGAACCGATGCCGCAGGTCCTGGTGCAGCCCTATGCGGGCTACCTGCACGTGGTGCCACGGCTGGCCGCCTGGCTGGCCACGGCGGCGCCGACACCGTCGATCGCCCTGGCGCTGAACGTCGTCAACTGTGCCGTGGTGGGTGTCATCGCGGCGGTCGTGTACGTCAGCATCGCCTCGCTCATGGCCTCCCGGGTCGTGCGCGCGTGGTTGGTGCTGATGACGGCGCTGCTGCCCGTGGTCGGGGTGGAAGCTGCCGGCACCGCGGCCAACCTGCACTGGTTCTTCCTCTGGGGCCTGTTCTGGGTCAGTTGGCACCAAGCGCGCGATCGGACGCCGGCCCTGGCCTTGGCGCTGTTCACCTTTGCCGGGGCCATGACGGAGATCCAGTCGGTCCTGCTGCTGCCACTGGCGCTAGCGGTTCAGGTCCGTCGCCGACCGGCGAGCCGTTGGTCGTGGGCGCCGGTGGTGGCCTGGGCGGTTGGCTACCTGGCCCAGATCGTCGCCACGCTGAGCGCCCCGCGTCCGCAGTCCTTCGAGCTGCCCGCACCGGTGCGACTTGCGCAGATGTTCGCCATGCAGGTGGTGCTGCCGCTGCTGAGCGCCGATCCGCATGCGCTGCGGTCGCTGCTGCTGCGCTTCGGCTGGGTGTTGGCGCTCATCGTGGCCGTGCCGCTCGCGGCGGCCGCCGGCTATGCGCTGGTGCGCGCGAATGTGCTGCTCAAGGCCGTGACGCTGCTTGCGGGGATGTACGCGCTGACCCTTTTCACCCTTGCCGTCACGGTGAACCCCGAGCGCGTCCTGACCCGCTCGGCGGGTCGTCTCGCGGTGCACGGGCCGTTGTTGACCCGGTACGGGCTGGTGCCGTCCCTGCTCGTGGTGTCGTTCGTGGCCGTAGCGGCGCAGACCGCGCTGTCCCGCAGGCAGGTGCGTGCCGGCGTACCGCTGGCGGGCCTCGCGGTGCTCCTGGCGATGGCGGGAGCAATGAGCTTGCAGAGTCCGGGAAACCGCCGCGACCCGGCGACGTCCTGGCCGGCTCGGATGGCTTCGGCCCGGGCGGCTTGTGAGATCAGCGGCGCCCGGGCCGTCCATGTGCCGGTGAGCCCGACGGCGAACTGGAGCGTGCTCCTGCCCTGCCGCCGGGTGCTCACCTGACTGCTGCGTCCCCGACTTCGCTCACCAGCGGGGCATGGCCCCCGAGCCGTACCTGCCGTAGGCCGAGGCCTTGGGGTAGCTGGTGCGAAAGCCGCCACAGCTCGCGTTGTTGAACCGAGGGTTGACCCGCACCGCGTTGTCCGCCGTGAAGCGTGCCGTCTTGCCGAAGGAGAACATCGTCGAGGCCGTGGCGTAGTTGTTGGCGAACGTGTTGCCGCCGCCGATCACGAGGTTCAGGTACACCGAGGTGGTCTTCTTGGTCGAGCCCAGCGGTGCCCAGCTGTTGGAGAACATGTTGCGTGCGATGTAGTTGTTGCGCACGTCGCCGTGCAGGAGCACCTGACGGCCCCCTCGGGCGATGGTGTTGTAGACCACCTTGACGCCCCACGGCCCCCGCGCCCCAGGGACGCCGCCGGCACCGAGCTTGACGCCGACCCCGTTGGGGTGACCGAAGATCACGTTGCGCGAGATCCAGCCGCCGGATGCCGAGTTGCCGGCAAAGCTCACATAGATGTTGTGGTCGGTGTTGCTGCGCTTGGTCTGGGCCGCGTCGTGCACGCAGTTCGCGGTGAAGTTGAACCCGCGCGGTGCGCCGGTGCCGTAGATGTCGCTGCCGATCGTGACGTTGGAGTAGGCCCCGGTCTGCCGTGCGCCGAAGATCTCGCTGTTGCGTACGACCCAGCCGACGCCGCCGCCCATGTAGAGCGTGTCCTTGCCCGCGTCGACACCCTGGATCCGAAGCCCGTCCAGGTGCCAGTAGCTCGGCCCCCACAGCTTGATCTCGCCGAGAATCAGGGGCCGGTTGCTCGGGTCCTGGGCGCGCACGGTGATCGGCGCGGTCGGGGTGCCGACGCTCATCTTGGTGCGCACGTTGGCGGTGGCCGGGATCGGCAGGACGAAGCCGGTGTGGTAGACCCCGGGGGCCAGCTGCAGGGTGTCGCCGGGACGCAGCTTCATGAGGGCCGAGCGCAGGTCGACACCCGGGCGCACGGTGAAGGTCCGTCCGGCTGCCTCGGCCCGCCCGGTCAGGGGGGCTCCTGGGGCGACGACCGATCCCACGGCCAGCCCGCTCATGGCAAGGGCGGCGATCAGGAGTCGGCGGGGGCGGCGGTGCAGCGATGCTCGCATGGCGGTGGGTGTCCCATCGGGGTCGGTTGGTGTGCTGGAAGATGTATCGACCCGACGGGCTGCGAACTTGAGTCGGTTTGCGCCCGATATGTCTGATTCACCCGATTAGCCGCTCGGCCACTCGGGTGCTCCTGCGTCGGCCCACGCCTACGAAGGGTGAACTGGCCGCCCGACGTCCCTCAGCTCAGGCGGCCGTCCCTCAGCTCAGGCGGCCCCGTTGATGTGGAACCGGACGGTCTCGATATTGCTCGCCACACCCAGTTGTTTGAGGTCTTTGGCGTCGACGACGCCGTCGTGGTTGAGGTCCGGCACAGCGTTCGGAGCGTCGTTGTAGACGCCGTCATGGTTCAGGTCGGCGACCACCGCCACGGTCAGCGTGGTGTCGACGTTCTTGCCCGCGATCGGCTGGCCGACGATCCAGGTGTCCCAGATCTCGGTCTCCTGCGCCGTGCGGTTCGTGACCCCGGTCAAGTTGAACAAGTTCGCCAGGTTGGTTCCTGCGCCTGCGCCAACCGTTGTGGTCGAGGCCAGCACGACCAGGCCCGGCAGGCGGTCGTCTTGACCGGGTGAGAACGTGCCCGGGAAGGGCAACGTGTCGTTGTGCGCGAGGGGACCGGTGAGCTGCTCGTGGGTGAACCCGGTGGCCATCAGGCCGTTGGGACCCTCTGCCGGGTAGTCGATGTCCAGGTCGACGAACCAGCCCTTGCCGCCGATACCCGCGTTGTCGCCGCTGTGCGGTGACCGGATGTCGACGTGGACGGGTTCGAAGGCATCCTCAGAACCAGAACCAGAACCAGAACCGGAGTCCGAGCCGAAGGCCGCGGGCACGGCGGGCGCTAGGACGGCGGTTGCGACCAGGGCAGTCAGGCTCAAGGCGAGGGTGCGGCGGCGGGGACGAGTGTCGGTGTGGTTCACGGGAGTCTCCTCGTAGCGGCCGATGCTGACGGCCGGGTGTACGCCGAGCCGGCCCCCGCGGTTCGATCTGCGGCGGGTGCGGCTTCAGCTGCGCGCGCGGGGTTGGGCCACAGCGAGGACCTCGCCCCCGGCGCCGACCACCGCGACCTGCGTAACGTCGTCCGGTCGCCAGGACGTTGCCCCCACGACCCGCACGACGCCGTTCCCCGTGGCGCCCCACGTCGCGGCCTGCTCGTGGGCGCCCGCGGCGTCGGTGGTCTGCAGGACGAAGCGGCCGCTGCGTGGCAAGCCGGACAGCTCGATGCTGACGGCGGTGCCCCATGGCTTGGCGAGCAGCTGGAGCCGGCCGGTCGTGGCCGCTCCCGCGGCAGAGCTGAACGTCGCCTCACGTGCACCCGCAACCGCGGGGGCGGCCGGCGCCCGCAGCGCTCGCGCCGCGAGCGTCCCCGTCCCAAGGCCCAGGGCGACCAGCGCGACTGCGGCGACGGCCAGCCGCAGCCGCAGGCGCCGCTGGTCCCGGTTGCGCTGCGCGCTGACCTGGCGAAGCAGGGCCGGCAGCAGCTGCGTTGGCAATGGTGCGTCGTCAGCACCGAGCTGGCTCGGGTCGGGCTGCGAGCGGCGACGCAGCAGCGCTGGAAGCGCCGCGAGGGACGACAGCTCGTCGCGGCAGCTCGGGCAGTCCGGGAGGTGCTCCTGCACCGCATGCAGGTCGGCGTCGTCCAGCCCGCCCAGGACATAGGCACCCAGCAGCAGGCGCACCTGCTCGTGTGTGGTGCTCACCGGACCACCCCCAGCTCTTCGAAGATCGAGCGCAACGCCCGGACGGCGTAGTAGCTGCGGGACTTGACGGTCCCTTCGGGCAGGCCGAGCTCTCTGGCCGCCGCGGCGACCGAACGTCCTTGGTAGTAGAGGGCCTCGATCACCACGCGATGCTCGGGCGTGAGCCGCTCCAGGGCGTCAGCCACCACCCAGCCCTGCAGCGCAGACTCCAGCTGGTCCGGTGCGGCCTGCGCGTGCAGGGCGTCGTCGTCGTGCACGAGACGGGGTCGTCGCTGCGCGGCACGCCACTGGTCGGTGAGCAGGTTGCGCGCGATCGTGAACAGGTACGAGCGAGCCTCGGCCCGTTCTGGGTCAATGTCGTCCAGGTGCCGCCAGGCGCGTAGCAGGGTTTCCTGGACGACGTCGCTGGCCTGATCGCGGTCCGGCACGTAGCGCAGGACGAACGAGTACAGCACGGCCGCGTGCTCGTCGTACAACGTCGTCATTACCCGCTCCTCGGGGTTCATGGGCACACCTCCCTGCGCACGTCGGTCCGGGCGGCCTAGCCGCTCGGTGTACGTCGTCGTCGCCCCTTCGGTTCACGGGGCCGGCGAGCCCAGGCCCAGCTCTGCCACGTCCGTGACGTCGAGCACAGCCTCCCCCGCCTCGTCGCACGCCGCGAGGTCCAAGGTGGCGGTGATGGCCCAGTCGTGGTGGCCGGCGGGGTCGTCCAGCGTCTGGCGCACCACCCATTGACCGTCCAGGCTCTCGACGTTGAACAGGCTCGGCCCGCGCGCGTTCGGGCCGGTGCCGATCTCATCGTGTTGGGAGAAGTATCGGGTGATGGCGTCCTGCCACCGGTCCTGACCGAAGCCCGGGTCGAGGTCGGCCAGGTCGATCCAGCGGCGAAGGGCCATCAGCTCGACTCGACGGAACATGGCATTGCGCACCAGTACCCGAAAGGCCCGTTGGTTGGCTGTGACGGGCGGCGGGCGTTCGTCGACCGGCTCGCCGGTCGGCTGAACGGGGGTGGGCACGGTCAGGGCCTCCCACTCCTCCAACAGGCTGGAGTCGACCTGGCGCACCAGCTCGCCCAGCCAGGCGATGAGGTCGTCGACCTCCTCCGTGCGCGCCGCTTCGGGCACCGTGCGCCGCAGCGCCTTGTGTGCGTCCGCCAGGTAGCGCAGCACCAGTCCTTCGGAGCGCGCGAGCGAGTAGAACCCCACGTACTCGACGAACGACATGGCGCGCTCGAACAGGTCGCGGGCCACCGACTTGGGGGACGACCACTCGTCCGCGACCCACGGATGACCGCCTCGATAGATCTCGAAGGCGGCGAACAGCTCGTCGGCCAGCGGCTGGGGGTACGTGATCTCTTCGAGCAGCTCCATCCGCTCGTCGTACTCGATGCCCTCCTGCTTCATCTGGGCCACGGCCTCGCCCCTGGCCTTGTTGCGCTGGGCGGACAAGATCTGGCGAGGATCTTCAAGGGTTGCCTCCACGACGGAGAGCACGTCCAGGGCGTACGTCGCACTGGTGCGGTCCAGCAACCCGAGTGCCGCGACCGCGAACGGGGACAGGGG